>JAODAY010000082.1 GCA_025463665.1 Microbacteriaceae bacterium | reverse complement strand
CGACTGCGGAACCGAGCGGCGGCGGGCTAGCTCTGCAGGCTCGCGAACTTCTCGATGTCTCCGGAGTTGCCGCTCACGATGATGAGGTCGTGGTTGGAGATCACCGTCTCGGGGGCCGCGTCGGTGAAGTCCTTGCCCGGCGACTTGACCCCGACCACGGTTATGCCGAATTTGCGGCGCACCTGCGATTCGGCCAGCGGGATGCCGCGGATGGGCTTGGGCGGATACATCTTGACGAGCGCGAAGTCGTCATCGAACTCGATGAAATCGATCATGCGACCGGAGACGAGGTGGGCGACGCGTTCGCCCGCCTCCGCCTCGGGGTAGATGACATGGTTGGCCCCGATGCGGGAGAGACTCTTGCCGTGTGACTGGCTGATCGCCTTTGCCCAGATCTGCGGAATCTTGAGGTCGACGAGGTTTGCGGTGATGAGCACGCTCGCCTCGATCGACGAACCGACGGCGACGACGGCGATCGAGAACTCCTGGGCGCCGATCTGGCGCAGCGCGTCGATGCTGCGCGCATCGGCCTGCACGGCGTGCGTGACACGTTCCGACCACTTCTGCACGAGGCCCTCGTCGGCGTCGACGGCGAGCACCTCGCGTTCGAGCCGGTCGAGCTGCCCAGCCGTGGCCGCGCCGAAGCGCCCGAGGCCGATCACCAGTACTGGGGCGTTGTGGGGGATCCTGTCAACCAACGATCGGCCTTTCTTCTGCGCGCCTGAACAACTGGCGACTCTGGCTCGCCGCGAGTGCGGCCGCCAGCGTTACTGTACCCACGCGACCGAGGAACATCGTCGCGGCGAGCACGTAGACGCCACTATTGGGCAGTTCCGCCGTGAGCCCCGTGCTGAGCCCGGAGGTAGCGAACGCGGAGATGACCTCGAAGAGGACGAAGTCGAGCGACTCCCCGGAGATCTGCAGGAGGATGATGCTCGCCGTCGCGACGGTCGTGGCTCCCCACAGAACGACGCTGACGCTGAGGCGCAGCACGTCGGAGGGGATGCGGCGGTCGAACGCCTGCATCCCTTCGCTTCCGCGCGCTTCCGCGAAGGCCGCCAGGAACAGAATGGCGAGAGTCGTCACCTTGATGCCGCCGGCGGTGGACGCGGATCCGCCGCCGATGAACATGAGCATGTCGGCGATGAGCAGGCTCGAGCCATGCAGCTCGCCGATGTCGATGGTGGAGAAGCCGCCTGAGCGCGTCATCATCGACAGGAAGAACGGTTGGAAGATGCGGTGCCCGGCGTCGAGAGACCCGAATGTCTTGGCATTGTTGAACTCGAGCGCGGCGAAGGCGAGGCCGCCGATCACGAACAGCAGCAGGGTCGTGGTCAGGGTGAGCTTGACGTGCAGCGACCACTTCTTGGGGCGACGCATGTTGCGCATGAGCACGTAGATGACCGGAAAACCGACCGCACCGAGGAAGACCCCGACCATGAGCACCGTGAGGAACCAGTAGTCGTTCGTGTAGGGCGTGAGACCCGAGGCGGTGGGTGCGAACCCGGTGTTGGTGAACGCCATTGCGGAGAAGTAGAAGGACTCCCACGCGGCGTCGAAGGGCGAGACACCCTCGATGAGCATGCGCGGAAAAAGAAGTGCCGCGACGGCGAACTCGATGACGAGGGCGCTCACCGCGACGGTGACCAGCATGGATCCGATCTCGCCCAGGCGCACCGCCTGGCTCTCGGCCATCGAACCCTTGTGCATGCGCAGGGGGTTGCTGTCGCCCGCGGCGAGCAGTCGCTGCCGCAGGCCGAGGCGGCGACTGATGACGAGGCCGAGTATCGAGGCGAGCGTCAGCACGCCGATGCCGCCGATTTCGACGCCGAGCAGGATGATGACGTGCCCGAAGGGCGACCAGTAGGTCGCCATGTCCACCGTCGACAGGCCGGTGACGCAGATGACGGAGACCGCCGTGAACACGGCATCGACGAACGGGGCCGTCTCCCCGCTCCTGGTCGCGATCGGCAGCGAGAACAACAGCGTGAAGACGAGGATCAGCGCCGCGAAGATCAGGATGGCGAAGCGGGCGGGCGTCGCCGAGGCGATGCCCTCGAAATAGTCGCGAAACCTGCCGAGGGGTGACTCGTGCAACACGGGACGCGTGCGCATGGTGATCCCCTCACGAAAAAGACGATGGAACAAGCAGGTTGTCATGGTACTCCCCGACCGACCACCCCGGATCGCTCGCGGATGCACGGCGTACTGTGTGCCGCATCGCACATTCCGCGCCCGCCCGGGTGCCCATAGACAGCGGGCGACGCGAACCCCTAGTGTTGCCATTCAGCACTCCAGTAACACTGATAACGGGTGCTCCAGCAAAGCCAAGGAGCACAGACATGTCGCGGGACCTCTCCGATGTGCGTTTTCTCACCGTCGCCGAGGTGGCGGAGATGATGCGGGTCTCCAACATGACCGTTTACCGGATGGTGCACGCAGGTGAGATCCCGGCGATCCGCTTCGGACGATCGTTCCGCATCCCGGAATCCGCGGTGGTCGAGGCGATCAAGCCGCGCGCAACCGACGTCGGCTGACCCGCCGATCGCGCGAATTGTTCGTATTTCGCGGAGGTACGCTAGACTTACGCAGTACGTTTTCCGCGGTTCCGAATCGGACCGGGTCGGTCTAATTCAGTAACCAGTGAGGTACCCATGGGTTCAGTCATCAAGAAGCGCCGCAAGCGTATGGCGAAGAAGAAGCACCGCAAGCTGCTTCGCAAGACGCGTCACCAGCGTCGCAACAAGAAGTAAACAGCCTTCTCGAGGATGAAGCGTCTGGCCCCATCGGGTCTGACGCTTTTTTCTTGCCGGCCCCACCCCAGTAGTCTGGGGGAGTGCCCGACGTTCACCTCACGATCATCTCGAAGCCCGGCTGCCACCTCTGTGACACCGCACGCGAGGTCGTGACCGGGGTTGTGGAGCAACTCGGCACCGCGGCATCCGTCGTCGTCGACGAGAAGTCGATTCTCGACGACGCCGACCTGCGCGAGCGCTACGCGGAGGAGATCCCCGTCGTGCTGCTCAACGGCCGCGTGCACAACATCTGGCGGATCGATCCGGTGCGCTTGAGGCAGGCAATCTTGGAGGTAGACGCATGATCAGGCACGTCGTCAGTTGGAAGCTCAATTCCGCGGATGCCACGGCTCTCGCTCTCGACAGCGCGACGATCCGCGCGGCGCTCGAGTCGCTGCCGCCCCTCGTCAGCGAACTGAAGTCCCTGAGCGTCGGCAGCAACGTCGCCAACGCCGGTGTGAACTGGGACCTGTGCCTCGTCGCCGACTACGACTCTCTCGACGACCTCGAGGCCTACCAGGTGCACCCCGAGCACCAGCGCGTCGCGGCGGTCATCCGGCCACTCGTCGAGAGCCGCGCGGTCGTCGACTTCGAGCTCTAGAGAGCTACTTCTTCTGGGGGGCGGCGATCGCGTCGCGCTCGGCCGAGAGTGAGGCGAGGGTTGTCGTGTCGAGCCCCGGGTTCAGGACCTCACCGAACGGACTTGGCAGTCCCGTCTTGGCCTCGACTGCCGCGGCGTATTTGACGGCGGCGGCGTGAACGGCGCTTGCCGCACGCTGCGACTTCTTGAGCGAGACGGCGCTCGCCCCGACAACCGCTGCGTGCTTCTTGAGGGCCTTGTTGAGCGCCTTGCGTGCTGAGTCGATTTTCTTTGACATGGGTGCATCTTCCCCTATGGAGGTGAACTGTTGCTGCGGGACGGCACGGGGCACCGCCCCGCAGGCGGCTTACGGAGTGAGGCGCGTCGGGCCGCGGAACAGGAACGTCGCCTCGCGCAGGTTCGGCAGGTGCAGCATGAGCATCAGCACGCGGGAGAGGCCCATGCCGAATCCACCGTGCGGCGGCACGCCATAACGGAAGAAGTCGAGGTAGAAGTTGAGCTCCTCGGGGTCGAGGCCCTTGTCCTTCGCCTGCTCGATGAGCACGTCGACGCGGTGTTCGCGCTGCGCACCGGTGGAGATCTCCACCCCGTTGAAGATGAGGTCGTAGCTGTTGGTGAGGCTCTGGTCGCCCTCGTGGCGCATGTGATAGAACGGCCGAATGCTCGACGCGTAGTCGGTGAGAAACACGAACTCGTGACCGTACGTCTCCTTGGCCCAGGCTGAGATCTGGCGCTCGCCCTCCGGGTCCATGTCGTCGTCGGCACGGGGAATCTCGTACCCGCGCTCAGCCACGATGCGCTTCGCCTCGGCGAGCGGAACGCGCGGGAAGGGCAGGCTGGGCACGGTGACCTCGATGCCGAAGAGTTCCTCGATCTCGGCTCCGTGCTTGTCTTTCACGGCCTGGAAGCCGGCGACGAGCAGCTCCTCGTGCAGCTTCATGACGTCTTCGTGGCTGTCGATCCAGCTGATCTCGCTGTCGACGCTCGTGAACTCGGTCGCGTGGCGGCTCGTGAAGCTCGGGTCGGCGCGGAATGCCGGACCGACCTCGAAGATCCTGCCGAAGCCGGCGGACTGGGCCATCTGCTTGAAGAACTGCGGGCTCTGCGCAAGGTAGGCCTTGCCCTCGAAGTAGTCGACCTCGAACAGCTCGGCCTTCGACTCGCTCGCGCTCGCCATGAGCTTGGGGGTGTGCAGCTCGATGAAGTCGTTCTCGATCCAGTAGGTGCGCCACGCGTGCTCAAGCGTGGTTTGGATGCGGAAGATGA
>JAODAY010000057.1 GCA_025463665.1 Microbacteriaceae bacterium | reverse complement strand
GCCGACGGTGCCGCCGACCTCGGTGATGATCACGTCGGGGCGGGGGCTGCCGTCTGCCGGCTCTTCGGCCTGCAGACGCATGCGCCGCTTGATCTCGTCGGTGATGTGCGGAATGACCTGCACCGTGTCACCGAGGTATTCGCCGCGGCGCTCGCGGGCGATCACGGTCGAGTAGATCTGACCGGTCGTGACATTCGCCGCCTCGTCGAGATTGATGTCGAGAAAGCGCTCGTAGTGGCCGATGTCGAGGTCGGTTTCGGCGCCGTCGTCGGTCACGAAGACCTCGCCGTGCTGGAACGGGTTCATCGTCCCCGGATCCACATTGAGATAGGGGTCAAGCTTCTGCATGACGACGCGGAGACCGCGTGCCGTCAGGAGGTTGCCCAGACTCGCCGCCGTGAGTCCCTTGCCGAGGGAAGAGACCACCCCGCCAGTGACAAAAATGTGCTTCGTTACGCCCGCTTCAGAAATGTTCACCACGGGGTTCTAGCGTATCTCACGATTGGCCTTTCGCGCGCGGTCGCGACGGAATCGGTGTCGGCCGCTTCCTGTCGCTCAGCTGTGGAGGGAGCGTGCGGTGTCGATGAGCTCCTTCGCGTGCGCCAGTGCGCTCTCCGAATCCTGCAGTCCCGAGAGCAGGCGCGCCATCTCCGCGACGCGGTCCTCCCCCTCGAGCTGCTGCACGCTCGAGGCGGTCACCGCCCCGTCGTCGTCTTTGAGCACGCGCAGGTGATTGTTCGCGAAGGCGGCCACCTGCGCGAGGTGGGTGACGACGATGACCTGCGCCGATTCGCTCAGCCGGGCGAGCCGCCTGCCGATCTCGATCGCCGAGGCTCCGCCCACTCCGGCGTCGACCTCGTCGAAGATGAACGTCGGCACCGGGTCGTTTCCGGCGATGACGACCTCGATGGCGAGCATGACGCGAGAGAGTTCTCCCCCGGATGCACCGCGCCCAGTGCGCGAGGCTCGGCACCGGCGTGCGGCTGCAGGAGTATCGACACCTGGTCTTTGCCGCTGAGCGAGTATTCCGCGCGGTCCTCGACTGTGACGCTGAGCCTGGCGTTCGGCATGGCGAGCGCACCGAGCTCGGCGGTCACCTGCTCCGCCAGGCGCCCGGCGTAGTCCCGCCGCAGCACCGAGAGCCGCTCGGCGAGGTCGACGACGAGCACCTGGTCGGCGGCGACAGCGTCGACGAGCGAGTCGATGCGAGTGGAGTCGGTGTCGAGCTCGAGCAGTCGGGCGCTGCCCGTCTCGAGGTATTCGATGACGTCGTCGACGGTGTGGCCGTACTTGCGCACGAGGCCCGCGAGTTCGCTGCGGCGCTCCTGCACTGACTCGAGTTCGCGCCCGCCGTCGCTGTCCAGCCCGCCGAGGTAGCGTGAGAGCTCGCCGGAGATCTCGGAGACGGCGAAGGTTGCCTCGGCGTGGGACTCGACGATCGGGGCGAGTGCGGGGTCGTGTTCGGCGACCCGCTCGAGCGGCCGCCTGGCCAGGTCGAGGAAGCTGAGAACGTCGCCGGTCTCGTCGGACGACTGCCCGGAGACGAAGTCGATGGCCTGCGCGGCGGCCAGCCGGAGGTCTTCGAGATTGGTGAGGCGGTCTGCTCGCTCCGCGAGTTCGACGTCTTCGCCGGGGCGCACGTCGGCCTCGATGATCTCAGCCGTCGCGATGCGCAGGTCCTCCGCCTCGCGCGCGCGGCGATCGCTCTCCGCGACGAGCAGGTCGAGTTCGCCCTGGTTGACCTGCCAGCGCTGGTACACCTCGCGGTAGGAGTCGAGCAGCGCCTGGAGTTCTGCTCCCGAGAACCGGTCGAGTGCCTCGCGCTGCGCGGTCGACGACCGCAGTCGCGCCTGCTCGGACTGGCCGTGCACCACCACGAGCTGCTGGCCGATCTCGCCGAGCACGCTGACCGGCGTGGATCGGCCGCCGACTGTCGCCCGGCTGCGGCCCTCCTGGGAGACGGAACGCCCGATGATGAGTTCGCCCTCGCCGACGTCGCCACCGGCATCGCGCACGCGCTCGGCGACGGAACCGGTGGGATCGATGAGCCAGTGGCCCTCGACGATCGCCTGGGGGCTGCCCGCGCGGATCGCCGCGGCATCCGATCGCTCACCGAGGAGAAGGCCGAGGGCGGTGACGACCATCGTCTTACCGGCGCCGGTCTCGCCGGTGATGGCCGTGAAGCCCGGGCCGAGCGGCAGCAGCGCCTGCCCGATCACACCGAGGTTGCGAATGGAGATCTCTTCGATCACTGTGCGGTGCCCTCGCTCAGCGGTCCGCGCCAGCCGGTGACCGGAAGGTTGAACTTGCGCACCAGCCGGTCGGTGAACGGCCCCTGGGTGAGACGCGCGAGCCGAACGGGAACCGGGGAACGCCTCACGATGACTCGTGCGCCGCGCGGCAGATCGTGAGCACGTCGCCCGTCGCACCAGAGAACGCCGGTGCCCTGTGTGCGATCGAGCACCTCGACGGCGAACGACGAGTCGGGGCCGACGACGAGCGGCCGGGCGAACAGCGCGTGCGGGCTCAACGGAACGAGCAGCATTGCGTCGACACCGGGCCAGATGACGGGGCCGCCTGCCGAGAACGCGTAGGCGGTCGAACCGGTCGGGGTAGACATGACGACGCCGTCGCAGCCGAAGGAACTGAGCGGCCTGCCGTCGACCTCGATAACGACCTCGAGCATGCGCTCCCGGCTCGCCTTCTCGACCGTCGCCTCGTTGAGCGCCCACGACTCGTAGACGACCTCGGAGTTGACCTTGACCCGCACCGAGAGGGTCATGCGTTCCTCGACCTCGTAGTCCCGCGCGAGGGCCCGGGTAATCGTCTCGGTCAGGTCTTCACGGTCGCTCTCGGCGAGAAAGCCGACGTGCCCGAGATTGACCCCGATGAGTGGCGCCTTGCTGCCGCGGATGATCTCTGCGGCCCGGAGGATGGTGCCGTCGCCGCCGAGCACGATGACCAGCTCCAGGTCGTGAATGCTCAGCGCGTCGCCGAGCCGTTCGACGTGTTCGAGGTCGGGAGCGGCGGCGAGCACTTCCGCGTGCTCGTCACCGCAGAGCACGGGTTGCGCGCCGGCCGTCGAGAGCTGCCGACAGACCCGCACTGCGGCGTCGAGTGAGTCTGCGCGCCCGGTGTGGGCCACGATGAGAATGTTCCGCAACGGTGTCACGTGGGTAGGCCCTTCGTCATTCTCGGCAACGGTTCGGCACACGGATGCTGGACGGCGAATCAGGTGATCGCAGATACGTGGTCTAACCATTCTGTCGGATTGCTGCCTGAGGCCACGCTCAGCCAGACCAAATACTCCTGGTTGCCGGAACCTCCGGCGATTGGGGAGGGAATGACTCCCGCGGTCGCGAGGCCGAGGTCCCACGCCGCCCAGAGCACGCCCGTCACCGCGTCGGCGCGCAGTCCGGCGTTCTTCACGATGCCCTCGCGGATGCCGGTGCGCCCCACCTCGAACTGCGGTTTGACGAGCAGCACGTAGTCCGCCCCCGTTCCCATCGTCACCACAAGCGCGGGGAGCACTGTGGGCAGCGAGATGAACGACAGGTCGGCGACGACCAGGCTGGGAATCTCGGCGATGCCGCTCGTGGCCGCGAGCGACTCGCTCGTCATGAACCGGGCGTTGTAGCC
>JAODAY010000056.1 GCA_025463665.1 Microbacteriaceae bacterium | reverse complement strand
GGACTGGAAGGACTGCTCGGGACCGACCAGGGCCGCGAGATCCTTCGTCATCTTGCCGCTCTCGACGGTCGTGATGACGACGTCCTCGAGCGTCTCGGTGAACGCGATCAGCTCGGCGTTGTCGTCGAGCTTTCCGCGGTGGGCGAGGCCCCGGGTCCACGCGTAGATCGATGCGATCGGGTTGGTCGAGGTGGGCTTGCCCTGCTGCCACTGACGGTAGTGGCGGGTGACCGTGCCGTGCGCTGCCTCCGCCTCGACGATCTTGCCGTCGGGCGTGAACAGCACGCTCGTCATGAGGCCCAGCGATCCGAAGCCCTGCGCCACGGTGTCGGACTGGACATCGCCGTCGTAGTTCTTGCACGCCCAGACGTATCCGCCCTCCCACTTGAGTGCTGCGGCGACCATGTCGTCGATGAGTCGGTGCTCATAGGTGATGCCGGCCTCGGCGAACTTGTCCGCGAACTCGGCCTCGAAGATCTCCTGGAACAGATCCTTGAAGCGACCGTCGTATGCCTTGAGGATCGTGTTCTTCGTCGAAAGGTAGACCGGGTAGTTGCGCGTGAGCCCGTAGTTGAGCGAGCTGCGGGCGAAGTCGCGGATCGAAGCGTCCTGGTTGTACTGCACCTGGGCGATGCCGTCGTCGGGGGCGTCGTAGACCTCGAACTTCATCGGCTCCGAGCCGTCTTCTGGCGTGAACTCGACGGTGAGCTTGCCCTTGCCCTTGAAGACGAAGTCGGTGGCGCGGTACTGGTCGCCGAACGCGTGGCGGCCGATGATGATCGGCTTGTTCCATCCCGGCACGAGGCGCGGGATGTTGGAGATGATGATCGGCTCGCGGAAGATGACGCCGCCGAGGATGTTGCGGATCGTGCCGTTCGGGCTCTTCCACATCTTCTTGAGGCCGAACTCCTCGACGCGGGCCTCGTCCGGCGTGATCGTGGCGCACTTGACGCCGACGCCGTGCTTCTGGATGGCGTGAGCCGCGTCGATCGTGACCTGGTCGTCGGTCGCGTCGCGGTTTTCGATGCCGAGGTCGTAGTACTCGAGATTGATGTCGAGGTAGGGGTGGATCAGGGTGTCCTTGATCGCCTGCCAGATAATGCGGGTCATCTCGTCACCGTCGAGTTCTACGACGGTGCCTTCTACCTTGATTTTGGACAAACCATTCTCCTCTAAACGAGCGGGTGTAGTTGCGACTTACAGCCTACTCGCTCGACGAAGTATCTCGATGTCGAGATAAGTGGGCGGATGCCGCGGCTACCTCGGCGCGGCATTCGTCGTCACTCGAACCGGATGATCTGCCGCACCGCCGTGCCGTCGGCGAGCGCGTCCATGCCGGCGTTGATGTCGGCGAGCGCGATCCTCGACGAGACGAGCTCCTCCACGGGGAGCCGCCCCTCCCGCCACAGCTTCACGAAGAGCGGGATGTCGCGTTCGGGCACGGCCGACCCGAGGTAACTGCCGACGATCGTTCGCGCCTCGGCGACGAGGGTGAGCGGGGAGATGGTCGATGTCGCGCTCGGGTTCGGGAGTCCCACCGTGACGGTCGTGCCACCGGGCGCGGTCGCCGCGACAGCGAGTTCGAACGCGCGCGGGTGGCCGGCCGCCTCGATCACGATCCCGGCGGTGACGCCTGCTTCGCTCGCCTCCGCGGGCGAGTAGACCCGGCTCGCACCGAGCTCCAACGCGCGCTCGAGTTTCGCCGCGATCGCGTCCACACCGATGACCGGATGCCCGAGCGCCACCGCGACCATCAACGCGGCCATGCCCACTCCCCCGAGGCCGATGACCATGATGGTCTGGGCAGGCGCCGGCTTCGCGGCGTTGATCACGGCCCCGCCGCCGGTGAGCACGGCGCATCCGAGCACCGCTGCCACCTCCGGCGGAACGTCGTCGTCCACCGTGACGACGGAGCGCCGGCTGACCACGGCGTGGGTGGCGAACGCCGAGACTCCGAGGTGATGATTGACCGCCTCGCCGTTCCGCTGCAGCCGCCGGGTGCCGCCGAGCAGCTCCCCCGCGCCATTCGCGGCCGTGCCTCTCTCGCACGGCAGGCGACCGTCGGTAGCGCAGCCCGCGCATTCGCCGCAGCGCGGCAGAAACGTCATGACCACTCGCTGGCCGATTCGTAAGTCGACGCCCGCGCCGCGCTCGACGATGATTCCGGCGGCTTCGTGGCCGAGAAGCAGGGGAACCGGGCGCCGCCGATTGCCATCGACGACCGAGAGGTCGGAGTGGCACAGGCCCGCAGCCTCGATCTTGACAAGGATCTCGCCGGACCCCGGACCGTCGAGGTCGAGCTCGCCCACCGTGATCGGTCGTGACTCGGAATAGGGGCGCGGCCGGCCGATTTCTTCCAACACTGCTCCGGTGATCAACATTCGCCCACTCCACATCGTCGTCGTCGTGCGTCTTCGCCCCGGCTGCCCGCGGCCCCGCAACCTTCTCACACGAGGCGTCACACGGGAACAAATAATGTGCGTTCGGACCCGGCGGAGGCTAGCCTGTCTCCATGCCTGAGTTGAGACTGGAAGAATTGTCGGCGAAGACAATCGTGGCCGCGAACGGGCTCACACTGCGACCCGGGCAGGAACAGTTCGTCACCCCGACCTCGTACGCAATCGCCGATGCGTACATCGATCCGCGCACGTCGTGGCCCCGCGTGGTGCTCGACGGCGACACCGTCGTCGGGTTCATCCGCGGAAACTTCGACCCCGAGAACCCGCAGGAGGAGTTCCGCAGCTGCATCTGGCGCATCAATGTGGCCGCAGACGCGCAGGGGCTCGGTATCGGCAAGTTCGCGGTTGTCGCTCTCGCCGACGAGGCGCGCCAGCGCGGATTCACGAGGCTCACCGTGATCTGGGAACCCGGCGAAGAGGGGCCGGAAGAGTTCTTCCTCGCCGTCGGCTTCCGCATCATCGGCGAGACGCAGTACGGCGAGCACATCGGCGCACTCGACCTGTAGTGGTGCCGCAACCCGCGCCCGACGACTTCGTCTCGCGCGTGCTCGAGGTGGTCGACGCCATCCCGGAAGGTCGCGTGATGACGTACGGCGACGTCGCAGCGGCGCTCGGTTCTCGGGCCGCTCGCGCCGTCGGCTCCGCGATGGCGCACTACGGTTCGGATGCGCCGTGGTGGCGCGTCATCCGGGCGAGCGGGCATCCCGCCGTCGACCACGAGACCGAGGCGCTGCAGTACTACCGCGCGGAGAACACGCCGCTGCAGTGGTCGAATGACGTCTTCCGGGTCGACCTCCGGGTGGCGCGGCACAGGCCGTAGCCGGCACGAACGGCGGGGCGCTGCGGCACCCTGGGTGGGTGCCGCGCGGGGCGCTGGTCGATCGGCGATCCGTGGTCGGTCAACCGACAGCGGGACGCCGACCAGACTGCGGGACGCCGCAGCCGCCTCCCAACCACCAGACCCGGGAGCGCCGCCCGGGTGGCGGCGTGTTGCGCCTAGACCAGGGAGTCGCGCCAGGCCGCGTGCAGCTGCGAGAACCGTCCGGTGCCCGCGATGAGGTCGCGCGGGGTGCCGTCCTCGACGATGCGGCCGTGCTCCATCACGAGCACGCGGTCGGCGATCGCGACCGTCGACAGCCGGTGCGCGATGATGATCGCCGTGCGGTCGGCGAGCAGCGTGGTCAGCCCCTCCTGCACGAGCCGCTCGCTCGGTATGTCGAGGGAGGCGGTCGCTTCATCCAGGATCAACACGACCGGGTCGGCGAGGAACGCACGCGCGAACGACAGTAGCTGGCGCTGCCCGGCGCTGACGCGTCCGCCGCGCTTGTTGACATCGGTGTCGTAGCCGCCGGGCAGCGACTCGATGAACTCGTGGGCGCCGACGGCCTTCGCCGCGCCGACGATCTCTTCGCGGGTGGCATCCGGCTTGCCGAGGGCGATGTTCTCCGCGACGGAGCCCGAAAACAGGTAAGCCTCCTGGGTGACCATGACGATCGCCCGTCGAAGATCCTTCGGGTGCAGCTTGCGGAGGTCGATGTCGTCGAGCGTCACCGAGCCTTTCGTGGGGTCGTAGAAGCGCGCCATGAGCTTGGCGAGCGTCGACTTTCCGGCACCGGTCGAGCCGACGAGGGCGATCGTCTGCCCGGCCGGAATGTCGAGGTCGAACGCGGGCAGAACAACCCGGTCCGTCGTGTAGGCGAACTCGACGCCGTCGAAGCCGACAGCGCCGCGCGCCGTCCACAGGTCGACCGGCGCGGCCGGGTCGGGAACGCCCGGCTTCTCCTCGAGCACGCCCGAGATCTTTTCGAGCGCCGCCGCGGCGGACTGGTAGGAGTTGTAGAACATGGCCATCTCCTCGGCCGGCCCGAAGAACTGGCGCGCGTAGAGCAGGGCGGCGAGCAGTGCCCCGATGGCGAGGCTGCCGTCGGCCACCCGGAACCCGCCGACGAGCAGAACCACCGCGAGAGTGACGTTGCCGATGAGGATGAGGCCGGGATCGAAGACGCCGAAGAGCTGGATGACGCGGCCGTTGACATCGCGGTAGTCCTCGACGAGATCGCCGAACTCCTTCTCGTTGCGCTTCTCCTTGCGGAACGCCTTGACCGCGCGGATGCCGGTCATCGTCTCGACGAATTGCACGATGAGCCGGGCGGAGGCCACGCGGGAGCGGCGGAACAGGCGCTGCGAGCGCACTTGGAACCACCGGGTGAGCACGGTGAGCGGCACGAGCGCGGCGAGCAGGATGAGCCCGCTGACGCCGTCGACATAGAACATCGCCAGGCCGACGAAGAGCATGTAGAGCAGGCCCTGCACGAGCTGGTTGATGCCCGAGTCGAGCAGTTCCTTGATAGCGTCGAGGTCGCTCGTCTGCCGGGCGATGATGCGGCCGCTCGTGTAGCTTTCGTGGAACTCGAGGCTCAGCTGCTGCGTGTGCAGGAACACCCGCGTGCGCAGGTCGAACAGGATCGCCTGGCTGATCCTCGCGGTGAGCACGGTGTACCAGGCGATGAACGCGGCACCGAGGATTCCGGCCGCGAGGTAGATGCCCACGATGAGTCCGATCGGTGCCCAGTCGCCGTCGATCAGCGCGGGGAGCCCCTTGTCGATGCCGTACGCGACGAGCGCCGGACCCGCC
>JAODAY010000018.1 GCA_025463665.1 Microbacteriaceae bacterium | reverse complement strand
CGCCTCGGCAGAGTCGAGCTATGTGATGGGGGAGACCCTCAACGTGAACGGCGGGTCACCGACTCCCTAGGGGTCACGCTCTCGGGCGGGCGTCAGTCACGGTGATTCGTCATCGGGCTGGCGCCCGTTCTCCGGTTAGGCGGCGGTTAGATAGTCGACGCGTCGATAACAAACCGGTAGCGCACGTCCGACGTCAGCACGCGCTCGTAGGCGGCGTTGATGTCGGCGGCGGCGATCAGTTCGATCTCGGGGGAGATGTTGTGCTCGGCGCAGAAGTCGAGCATCTCCTGGGTCTCGGAAATGCTTCCGATGCCGGATGCCGCGAAGGAACGGCGGTTGCCCATGAGGGCGAAAACAGAGACGGGCAGGGGCTCGGCGGGGGCGCCGACGTTCACGATCGTGCCGTCAAGCCTGAGTAGCGACAGGTAGGCCTGAATGTCGACGGGGGCGCTGACGGTGTTGACGACGAGGTCGAAGGTGTTGGCGAGGGTATCGAACGTCGTGGCGTCGCTGGTGGCGTAGTAGTGGTCGGCTCCGAAGCGGAGGCCGTCGTCCTGCTTGCTCAGCGACTGCGAGAGCACGGTGACTTCGGCTCCCATGGCGTGGGCGATCTTGACGGCTAGGTGACCGAGCCCGCCCATGCCGACGACGGCCACCTTCGTGCCGGGGCCGGCGTTCCAGTGAGCGAGCGGGGAGTACGTGGTGATTCCGGCACAGAGCAGCGGAGCGGCGGCTTCGAAAGGAATGCTCTCCGGAACACGGAGCACGAAGTCCTCGGTGACCACGACGTGGGTGGAGTACCCGCCCTGGGTGACGGTGCCGTCGCGGTCGATGCTTGTGTAGGTCTGGGTGTTGCCCTTCAGGCAGTAGTTCTCCATGCCGGCGAGGCAGTTGACGCACTCCCGGCAGGAGTTCACCATGCAGCCCACGCCGACGCGGTCACCGACCGCGTAGCGGGTGACGTCGGCGCCGACCTCAGACACCGTGCCGACGATCTCGTGACCGACCACCTGCGGGTAGGTGATCGGGCCCCACTCACCGCGGACCGTGTGAATATCGGAGTGGCAGACACCCGAGTAGGCGATGTCAATCAGCACGTCGCGGGGGCCGACATCGCGGCGTTCGATCGTGGTCGCGATGAGGGGCTCGGTGGCGGATGTCGCGGCGTAGGCGCGTGCGGTCGTGGTCATGGTGCTCCAGGTGGTGAGGGGTTACGGTGCCGGACGGCACCGCGGAAGTAGTGAGTGGATGCCGCGGCGAGATGAGCGGGTTGGGACGAGTGCGCGCGGTCAGGCGGCTGCCTGCTCCTTGATCTGCGCGAGGGCGTCTATGACACCTTTCGGAGTAGCCGCTCGATCCGGCGAGCCGCCCATGCTTCCAACTTACGCTCACCCAGCCCGGCGGGTGAAACTCAGGTGTGTGACGCCGCCGGGGCCGCTGACTGCTTCGATGTCGAACCTCTGCTCGACATTCTCCAGTCCGTCCCAGAGCCGCTCGCCGCGCCCGAGGACGATCGGGATGACCGCGAGGTGCATCCGGTCGACGAGGTCGGCCTCGAGGAATTCACGAACGGTGGCGACTCCGCCGCCGATTCTCACATCGAGTCCCGGGGCGGCCTCGCGTGCCGCCGCGAGCGCTTCGTTCGCGCCCGCATCGAGGAAATAGAAGGTCGTGCCGCCCTCCATCTCGAGGGGCTCGCGCGGGTAGTGGGTGAGCACGATCACGGGCGTGTGAAATGGTGGTTCGTCGCCCCACCAACCCCGCCACCCGTCGTCCGTCCACGGTCCGCGCTGCGGGCCGAACTTGTTGCGACCCATGATCTCCACGCCGATCCCGGCGCCCCAGTTGTTCGCGAACGCGTCGTGCACGCCGGTGCTTCCGCCCGGTTCGCCCTGCATCCCGTGGAACGTCCGGGTACCGGCGAACCAGTCGAGCAATCGCTCCTGCGCGTGGCCGAATGGCGCCTCGAGGGTCTGACCCTCGCCGGTCGCGAAGCCGTCGAGGGAAACCGAGAAGTTATGGATGCGAACCAGACTCATGACGGCCTCCGCGACGCGCTCAGGAATGCCGCGGCCATCCGCTTCGGCGCCCGGCATAGCCACGCGTCGGCGAGCACCTCCTCGAGTTGGTCGAGGCTCACCTTCTCGATCAGGACGAGCACAGCCGGATAGCCGTCGAAGTGGGGGACTGTGAAGAACACCGCGGGATTGCTGCCGATCAGTCCCCGCTTGTCGTCGAGCCCGGCCACCTTGGCTCCGAGGATCGGGCCGGCAGGGGCGGCAGCGCCGAGTTCCTCGAGGTCGCGCTTGCGGAGTGGGCGCTCCCAGGCGAAGTGCTTGTCGTGCACGGTCCATTTGTACATGCCGCTCGCATCGGTGCCCTCGACGGCCTCGGGCAGTTCGAGTGCAAGCCTGCTCACGTCATCCCACGTCGCCACACGGTCACCATACAGCGCGGGTGCGGGCTGGCGGCAGGGGCTTACGGAGCAAGCGGGCTTGCACTCCGCACGGCGGCGACGGCGTCGAGAATCCCCCGAGCAGTTGCGCTCCCATCGACTTCGCCGGAGATCAACGACGCATGGTGATCGCCCCGAAGGGCAGGTCGCCCCACCCTTCGCCTCGGAGGTCTGGAGCAATCGCCCGATACCCGGCGGCGGCGAGCGCCGGCATAAGGTCGCGTTTGTAGTACCACACACGGCCGCGACAGCTAGCGCCGCGTTGCTCGAACGGCACCGTCTTCAGCCGGCGGCGAAGCCTCCGTTGCCGAGCGCCCGTGCCTCCCGAATGATGTCGCCCGGTGTGCTCGGCTCGCCGAGATCTCACGAGATGGCTCCACGGTGACCCCGAGCGCGCGGCACTCCTCGGCTATCGACTCTGGATCATCCGGGCTTCGTTCGCATCCCAGGCGATCGTCGTACGGACGGAAGCAATTGAGGGCGAGGTTCCAGCCGTCCTGAGCGGATCGATAGCCAGACCAGCTCCGATCGAACGCCTCCGCTCGACTCCGGTCAGCAGCACCACGCCGGATCTGTTCCGCACCATCATGAATGAATCCTTCGTTGGACGGCTCGAACCCTACGGCACGCCTGTGGAAACAGCCGCGCGACCCGGTCAGTTTGACACCGAACGGGGGCGTCGGCGATGCTCGTCTACAACGTCCGGATGGTTCCATGCTCTCGTCACCAGAGTGGTTTCACACCGCTGGGAAGCGACATCGAACGCCCCAACACTCATCGAACGAGACGCATGTCTGCGTGAGCACGCCCCGAAGTCGGGGGCACGCGCGTGATCGGAACTAGCGAAAGATGAAGAACCCAAATGGTTGCAAGCAACGAAGCTCCTCCGGAAAATGAGACGGCGCTCCGCGTCGATGACGACGGCGGCGCCCCCGCGAAGTGGAAGATCGTCGGCCCCGGCCTCGTGGTGGCTGCCACCGGTGTGGGAGCGGCCGACATGGTCGCCACGCTCGTGGCCGGTTCCCAGTTCGGCTACAAGCTGTTCTGGGCTGTCATCGTCGGTGTCATCCTGAAGATCGTGCTGGTCGAAGGCGCTGGCCGCTTCTCGCTGGCGACGGGGAAGACGATTTTCGAAGGCTGGCGCTCGCTCGGCAAGTGGACGACCTGGTACTTCGGCCCGTACATCATGATCTGGGGGTTCGTCTACGGCGCGACGGCGATGTCGTCGGCCGCACTGCCGCTGGCGGCTTTGTTCCCGATCCTTCCGTTGTGGGGCTGGGCGATCCTCATGGGACTTGCCGGCTTCGTGATGGTCTGGTTCGGAAAGTACTCCACCTTCGAGAAGATCACAGCCCTACTCGTCGGCATCATGTTCGTCACCGTCGTCGGTCTCGCCGTCATCGCCGTGCCGAACATTCCCGAGATGATTGCGGGCCTGGTCCCGATGATCCCTGCGAAGGGTGGCGTCCTGTCGACCCTCGCCCTGGCCGGCGGCGTCGGTGGAACCATCACCCTGGCTGCCTACGGCTACTGGCTCCGTGAAAAGGGCTGGCATACGCCGAAGTGGATGCGCGTCATGCGAATCGACAATTCGATGGCCTATGTGATGACCGGTATCTTCGTCATCGCGATGCTCATCGTGGGTGCAGAAGTGGTCCGCTCCGCCGGGATCTCGATCAGCGCCGGCGACGAAGGCCTGTTGGAGCTGTCCGACGTACTGCGCGCCGAATACGGCGACGTGGTTGGAGTCGGATTCCTCATTGGTTTCTGGGCGGCGTCCTTCTCGTCCATCATCGGCGTGTGGAACGGTGTGTCGCTGATGTTCGCCGATTTCTGGGGCAACATGCGCGGAAAGCCCTCCGGGCATCCGGACACCCGCGTGGGGGGTAAGTACTTCAAGTTCTACATCTTGTGGCTCACCTTCCCGCCGATGATTCTCTTCGCCCTCGGAAAACCGATCGCCCTGATCCTCGCCTACGGCGTGCTCGGCTCGCTCTTCATGCCGTTCCTCGCGCTCACCCTGCTCGGTCTGCTCAATGGCACGCGAGTACCCAAGGAGTGGGCGAACAAAGCCCACACCA
The DNA here is from genome assembly GCA_025463665.1 of Microbacteriaceae bacterium. Taxonomy (GTDB): domain Bacteria; phylum Actinomycetota; class Actinomycetes; order Actinomycetales; family Microbacteriaceae; genus Conyzicola. The sequence continues at coordinate 978 of JAODAY010000018.1, read as the reverse complement.
ACATCGCGCTGGGCATCTGCGCGCTGCTGTTCGGCATCCTGGGCGTTCAGCAGGTGGTGAAGGCCCTCCTGCCGGTCTTCGGCGGCTGAGTCCCGGGGTGCGGGGAGGCGGTCGACGACGCAGATGCACGGGGCGGCGATGCCCGGATGGCAAAGCTCGCCGGGCCGTGCCACCCTTGCAGGATGGACCTCGAGGTGTCGCCGGCGCTGACCGTCCCCGCGGCGGAACTCCAGTGGAGATTCTCGCGCTCGTCGGGGCCCGGCGGTCAACACGTCAACACGTCCGACAGCCGGGTGCAGCTGACGTGGAACATCGCCGAATCCGTCGCGCTCAGTGACGACCAGCGGGCGATGCTCCTCACCCGACTCGGCCGACGCCTCGTCGGGGGAGCGATCACGATGACGGTGTCGGAACAGCGCTCCCAACTGCGCAACCGAGAGGCCGCCCTCGACAATCTCGCCGAGCTTGTGCGCGGCGCTCTGGCGCCGCCCGCCGCTCTCCGCCGTGCGACCCGGCCCACGCGCGGTTCGGCGCGGCGTCATCTGGCGGCGAAGAAGCAGCGGTCCGCCACCAAACAGCAGCGGCAGCGCCCGACCGGCGAGTAACCGGCAGCCAACACCTCAGCGCCCTACTCGGCGATGCGCTCTCCCTCCGGGCTGAGCACCCACCAGATGCCGCCCACGCCCTGACCCGTGGTGTCACCGGCGGCCTTGTCGGCCGCGAAGTAGTACAGCGGCCATCCGTTCAGGGTCACCTGGGTCTTGCCGTCGACACCCGTGATCGTGCCGACCTCGCCCGTGACGTCTTCGACCCCGATGTCGTCGGCTGACGTGGCCTCGGTGTTCAGCGGGGGCCAGTTCGTCGCGCACTGTCCCTCACACGTGCTCGAGCCGGAGCCCTGAGAGTCCTTGTCGAACATGTAGAGGGTCATGCCCTCGCCGTCGACGACGATCTCCCCGAGATCTGAATCGGCGACGG
>JAODAY010000399.1 GCA_025463665.1 Microbacteriaceae bacterium | reverse complement strand
CCCTGGGCGAGCGGGGAGAAGACGATCGTGCCGATCCCGAGGTCGCCGACGACGTCGAGCAGGCTCTCGCCGGAGCCGCCGTCCGGGCCCGGCTGGGGCAGCTCGACGTGGCGGTTGAACATGGAGTACGACGGCTGGTGAATGAGCAGGGGAGTACCGAGATCGGCCAGGATGCGTGCCGCCGCAACGGTGCGCTCGGGCGAGTAGCTCGAGATGCCGGCATAGAGGGCTTTGCCGGATGCCACGGCCGTGTGCAGCGCGCCCATCGTCTCTTCCAGCGGAGTGTCGGGGTCTGCCCGGTGGGAGTAGAACACGTCGACGTAGTCGAGTCCCATGCGCCCGAGCGACTGGTCGAGGCTCGAGAGGAGGTACTTGCGCGAGCCGAAGTTGCCGTACGGTCCCGGCCACATGTCGTATCCCGCCTTGGTCGAGATGACGACCTCGTCACGGTACGAACCAAAGTCCTCCGCGAAGATGCGCCCGAAGTTCATCTCGGCGCTGCCGTAGGGCGGACCATAATTGTTGGCGAGGTCGAAGTGCGTCACGCCGAGGTCGAACGCGCGGCGCAGGATCGCGCGCTGCGTGACGAGCGGTGAGGTGTCTCCGAAGTTCTGCCATAGGCCGAGCGACACCGCGGGCAGCAAAAGGCCGCTCCGGCCGGTGCGTCGGTAGGGAATGGAGTCATATCTGGCGTCTGCGGCAGCGTAGGTCACTCCCCCATCCTGTCATCCGTCGCCGTGCGTCAGCGAAACACGAACGTCAGAGCACGAGAACCGGGACACGAAAAAGGGCCGCCCTCGGGCGACCCTTCCTCGTTCAACGTGCGCGACAGCGCCATGGTGGAGATGCGGGGAATTGAACCCCGGTCCATTGCTGTAATTCTGTGCCTTCTACGGGTGTAGCTCGTGAAAGCGTTCTACTCGGCTCTGACCTTTGCCACGAGCATCCAGGTCAACAAGCCCAGTCGTAGTTCAAGTCCCACGTAGTCCTACGGCATAACTACGCAGCAATCTCTCTAGATAGCGCCGGAACCCGGGTAGAGAGCATTCCCGGACCGACGGACCTTCTGTGCTACTTGCTGCTAGGCAGCGAGAGCGAGGTCAGCGCGGTTTGTTTTCGCACTTATTTTTTGCAGAGAGCGTTTACGAGATAGCCCTGCATCCTCGACCCGCTTCTCACAGTTTTGCAGGCAATGTCGAAACCGATCATCCCCGTGTTCACCCCTGTGGAGGGTGAGGAACTGTCGCGCACTGTTGAATTATCAATTCTGCGACCATTGGACGCAGCCCTCTATTATAGCCTCGATCAGCGACCCATGGGGAGCGGTGCCAGTCCGAACTTCTCTGCATCGACCGCATCGACGTCGCGCAGCGACGCGCCTTTGGTCTCCTTGAGCGTCATGACCGTGATGGCGGTGATGGCGCAGGCCACGATGAGGTAGATCGCGACGGGCAGCCACGATCCGTAACGCTGCAACAGTCCGGTCGCGATGATCGGCGCGAGCGATCCGGCGATGATCGACGTCACCTGGTAGCCGAGTGAGACTCCCGAGTAGCGCATGCGGGTCGGGAACATCTCCGACATGATCGCCGGCTGGCTCGCATACATGAGCGCATGGAAGACGAGTCCGATGGAGATGGCGAGCACGATGACCGCGGGGTTGAGCGTGTCGAAGAGCGGGAAGGCGAAGAACGCCCACGTCGCGCCGAGCACGGCACCGGTGAAGTAGACCGGCTTGCGCCCGATGCGGTCGGCGAGACGCCCCACCTGCGGGATGACCGCGAAGTGCACGATATGTGCGATGAGCAAGGCGAGCAGCAGCTGGCTCGTGTCGTACTCGTGCACCGTGACGAGGTAGACGATCGAGAAGCTCACGATCGTGTAGTACAGGATGTTCTCGGCGAAGCGGAGACCCATCGCCTGGAGCACGCCCTTGGGGTACTTCCTGATGACCTCGCGCACGCCGTAGCTGGCCTCCTCGGTGCGCTCGACCCGCTCACGGGCTTCGAGGAAGATCGGAGCCTCGCTGACGTGGGTGCGGATGTAGTACCCGATAAGAACGATGACCGCGGAAAGCCAGAAGGCGACGCGCCAGCCCCAGCTGAGGAACTGGTCGTCGGTGAGAACGCTCGACATGATGAGCAGCACGGAGGTGGCGAGCAGGTTGCCCACCGGCACTGCCGCCTGGGGCCAGCTCGCCCAGAAGCCGCGGGACTTGTTCGGGCTGTGCTCCGCGACGAGCAACACGGCACCGCCCCATTCGCCGCCGACGGCGAAGCCCTGCACGAAGCGCAGCACGACGAGGAGCGCCGGTGCCCAGTAGCCGATCGTGTTGAAGCCGGGCAGGCACCCCATGAGGAACGTCGCGACGCCGACCAGAACAATGGTCACCTGGAGGGTGTGCTTGCGGCCGAGCTTGTCGCCGATCTGGCCGAAGACGATGCCGCCGAGCGGACGGGCGATGAATCCCACCGCGTAGGTGAGGAAGGCCGCGATGATGCCGTCGAGCTGGCTGCCCGCGTTGGGGAAGAAGACGGTGCCGAAGACGAGGCTTGCCGCGGTGGCGTAGAGGAAGAACTCGTACCACTCGACGACCGTTCCGACCATCGAGGCGGCGACAACCTTCTTGAGGCCCGACTTCGGCTGGGCGTCTCCGGATGATCCGGGGTCGGTCACCGGCACTCGCTGTGAATGGTTCGCGGTCATGTTCGTCTCCCACTGTCGACTTTGACAAGGCATGAAGTAAGGCATTGGTCCGGATGCCGCGGCGAACGCGAAACCGGCTTCATTGATACTGGCGCACAGTGAACGTCGCAACAAGCGCTACTTGCGCAGAGAGACTGTGCATAATTGCACATATGGCAGCAGCTCCCCCTCGCCCGAATCCCGACGATCTGCTCGTGCTCCTCGCCGTGGCCCGCACGGGCAGGTTCACGAGCGCGGCGGAGGCTCTGGGCCTCAACCACACCACGGTGTCGCGCCGGATCGCCGCCCTGGAGAAGACGCTCTCGGGTCGTGTGCTCTCCCGCACCGGGGTGGGCTGGGATCTCACCGAACTGGGCCGCCGCGCCGCCGCCGCCGCCGAAGCCGTGGAGTCGGCCGTCACCGGCTTCGACCGGGAACCCGACGCCCCTCGGCAGCTGACGGGTGTCGTGCGCCTGACGGCGACAGACGGGTTCAGCGCCTACATCGCCGCGCCGGCGATCGCCAAGCTCCAGCGCGCGCACCCCGCGCTGAGCGTGGAGGTGGTCACCGTCACCCGCCGCGCCCTGCAACACCGGTCGGGCATCGACATCGAGGTCGTGGTCGGCGAGCCGCAAGTGCACCGCGCGGAGGCGTACCCGCTTGGCGAGTACATGCTCGGCATGTACGCCTCGCGGGAATACCTGGCGTCGCAGGGCCGGCCGACGACCGTCGAAGAAATGGAGCGGCATCCGCTCGTCTACTTCGTGGACTCCATGCTCCAGGTCGACGACCTCGACGCGCCCCGGCGGCTGGTGCCGTCGATGCGGGACTCGCTCACCTCCACCAACGTGTTCGTGCACGTCGAGGCGACCAGGGCCGGCGCCGGCATCGGGCTGCTGCCGTGCTTCATGGCGGACCGCCACGCCGACCTCGAACGTGTGCTGCCCGCCGTCTTCGCGGAGCGGCTGCCGTACTGGATGGTGCTGCGCACCGATTCTCTGCGCCAGCCCGCCGTCGCTGCCGTCGCCGAGGCGCTGCGTTCGCAGACGGCGGCGATGGCCGAGATGCTCCTCGGCGCCCCGGGTCGCTGAGGACGGGCGGTCACCGCCGCGGCGTCATCGAGCCGACCAGCCGCCGTCCATCGTGTAGCTCGACCCGGTGACCATGCCGGCCTGCGGTGAGGCGAGGTAGGCGATGAGCGAGCCCACCTCGTCGGGCTCGACGAGGCGCTTGATCGCGCTCTCGGTGAGCAGGATCTTGTCGAGAACCTCGGACTCCGGAATGCCGTGCGCGGCGGCCTGCGAGGCGATCTGCGCCTCGACTAGGGGCGTGCGCACATATCCAGGGCTCACGCAGTTGCTCGTCACCCCGTGCGGGCCGCCCTCGAGCGCGGTCACCTTGGAGAGCCCCTCGAGGCCGTGCTTGGCCGTGACGTAGGCGCTCTTGAATGGCGAGGCGCGGAGCCCGTGCACCGACGACACGTTGATGATGCGGCCGAAGCCGGTCGCGTACATCTGGGGCAGGGCCGCGCGAATCAGCAGGAAGGGCGTCTCGAGCATGAGACTCATGATGCGCCGGAACTGCTCGGGCGCGAACTCCTCGATCGGCGCGACGTGCTGGATGCCCGCGTTGTTCACGAGAATGTCGACGCCGTCGAGCGCCGTCGCGAGGCTCGACTCGTCGAGGGCGTGCGTGTTCACGAGGTCGACGACCCAGGTCGACCCGCCGACCTCGGCCGCCATGGCCGCGGCGCCGGCCGCGTCGATGTCGGCGATCACGACATGCGCGCCTTCCGCCGCGAGCGCGCGGGC
>JAODAY010000398.1 GCA_025463665.1 Microbacteriaceae bacterium | reverse complement strand
CTACGAGGCGACCCGCAACGTGCGTGTCGAGACCGTCACCGTGGAGACCCCCGTCGCCACGACCGAGGGGCTCGCCATCAGCTCGCCGCGCCCCCTCGTGGTCCCGATCCTGCGCGCCGGGCTCGGCATGCTCGAGGGAATGGTCAAACTGGTTCCCACCGCCGAGGTCGGCTTCCTGGGCATGGTGCGCAACGAAGAGACCCTGCAGCCGGACACCTACGCCGAACGCCTCCCCGACGACCTGTCGAACCGCCAGTGCTTCGTGCTCGACCCGATGCTCGCGACCGGCGGTTCGCTGATCGCCGCGATCAACTTCCTGCTCGAGCGCGGCGCCGTCGACGTGACCGCCGTGTGCCTCATCGCCGCCCCAGAGGGCCTCGCGGCCGTCGAGAAGGCGATGGAAGGACGAGGAGACGTGACAGTCGTCCTCGGTGCCGTCGACGAGAAGCTCGACGCCCAGGGCTACATCGTTCCCGGCCTCGGCGACGCGGGCGACCGTCTCTACGGACTCGTCTAGCCGCTCCTGACCCCACCACGGGAGCGCACGCGCTTGACACGACGGGCTCCCGTGCAAGATAGTTGAGGCTATGACTGTTCACGCGCTCTCCCAGACTGGCCTCTCGGCTCGTGGGATCGTCGGCTCCATGTCGGCCAGCGCAATGTGCTGTCGAATGTGTGCCTAACGGCCAACCCCTCGCCGAGGCCCGCTCTTCCTTGAGAGTGAGTGTCTCCCGGTGGCTTCCTTTCATTACGGGATCCGCCGTTTCGCACGATCGTTCTACCCAGAAGGAATCACACCCTCATCATTAGAGGCCCTTCACCCCTTTCAAGGAATCTCTGACCCATGTCACTGGCAACAATTGACCGTCCGACCGTATCGTTTTCCGCTCCCGCCGCACGGCCGCTCGCCTCGGCCCACCGCGAAGACCGGCGCGAAATCCCGGCCCAGACACCCGAAAGCCCGAAGCCGGAACCCTCCCAGCCCAGGCTTCGCGCCGTTCCCGCCGGCACCGAAGCGCGAGGCTTCGTGCTCTACGTGGGCGTCGACGAGCTGAAGGCCGAACTGGCCGGCACCGACCTCGGCCACCTGGTCGAGCAACTCAAGAACCTCGTCTCCGGCCTCGTGCCGACCGCCGAGACCTACGCCGCCGTGGCGCTCGCCCCCGAGGGCGCAGGCGGACGCGACGTCGACGTGGTGCGTCTCGCACTGCAGGACCCCGCGGCGCTCGCCCGCCAGCGCCAGGAGCCCGCCGTGGAGCCGAAGCCGAAGGGCGGTGTCGTCATCGATCTTTCCCGCAAGCGACTGCAGCTCGACGGCGAGACCGCGCCGCTCACCTACAAGGAGTTCGAGCTGCTGCAGTACCTCGTGCTGCGCGAGGGCCGCACGATCGACCGCGCCGAGCTCATCAGCTCGCTGTGGAACGCGAACGACGACGAGATCCCCAACGAGCGCACGATCGACGTGCACGTTCGCCGCCTGCGCTCCAAGCTCGGCGCCTACGAGGAGATCGTGCGCACCGTGCGAGGTGTCGGCTACCGATTCGACCGTCACGCCGACGTCTCGATCCGCCACGCCTCGACGCCGAGCCCCGACCTGTTCTAGGTCGTCCTCGTGCAGACGCCGCGCGGTTCGACAGGCCGAAACCCGACTCTCGCACGCGCACCAGGATGAACCGACCGCTTCGGCGCGGTTCATCCTGTCGAGCGGTCAACGGGTGACCGGTCGACGCTAAATCAGGTCGTCGGAGAGGTGGTTCGGCGTTCCGAAGCGGTGGGCCGTGATGATCACCGCCTGCTCACGCAGGAACGGCAGCATTTCAACGCGGCCCGATTCGGTCGTCTCGCCGGCGTAGATCGCGATTGTCGGGCGTCCGTCGGTGGCGAAGGCCAGGAGCCCCGCGTCCCCGCCGAGCAAACGCACGCGGGCGCTCGGCAGCTCGGCCGCGGAAGCGAGCCACTCCTCGTCGCTCTGCACGGTGAAGGTGGCTCCCGCCGCGGCCGCGCGGAGCGGCGCGGGCACGGCCATGGCCGTCGACACCCGCACCGGGGCACCGATGGTCGCCGCGGCCACAAGTGTGCGCACGAGGTTCACGAGCGCTTCGTTCGGGTCGAGCCGCACATGCACGAGCGTCGGCACGTAACGGAAGATGTTGCGCTCGGCGCTCAGGCCCGAGACATCCGTGCCCGATGAGTATTCGGCCGCCCACGCTGCGGCGTCGCTGCGAGCGGAGCGCTCGAGCATGGCGTTGTCGTCGACGGAGAGCCCACCCGAGGCGGCGGACAGCAACGCGGTCACGACGTGGTTGCCGACCGCCACGCCGGCGGTGCTCCGCGCGGAGGTCCATGAGCCGAGGCCCATCAGGTAGCTCGGGCCGCCCGCCTTGGTTCCGGCGCCGATCGCCGACTTCTTCCAGCCGCCGAAGGGCTGGCGCTGCACGACCGCGCCCGTCGTTCCGTGGTTGACGTAGAGGTTGCCGGCCTGGATCTGGTCGAGCCAGGTGGCGATCTCGCGCGAGTTGAGCGAGTGCAGCCCGGTCGTCAGGCCGTAGTCCACCTCGTTCTGGATGGCGATGGCCTCCTCGAGGGTGGCGGCGGTCATGACGCCCAGCACCGGGCCGAAGTACTCGGTCAGGTGGAAACGCGACCCGCGCCTCACGCCGGAGCGCACGCCGGGGCTCCACAATCGCCCGGCGCCGTCGAGCTTTTCCGGCGTGACGAGCCACGACTCGCCCTCGCCGAGCTCCGTGAGCCCGGCGAGCAGCTTGCCCGCCGCCGGCTCGATGATCGGCCCCATCTGCGTGGACGGGTCGGAGGCCATGCCGACCTTGAGCGAGGCGACGGCGTCGACGAGCTGGCTGCGAAACCTCCTCGACCGGGCGACGGAACCGACGAGGATCACGAGTGAGGCGGCCGAGCACTTCTGCCCGGCATGGCCGAAGGCCGAATAGACCACGTCTTTGACGGCGAGGTCGAGGTCGGCGCTCGGCGTGACGATGATGGCGTTCTTGCCGCTCGTCTCGGCCAGCAGCGGCAGATCTGCGCGGAAAGACCGGAACAGTTCCGCGGTCTCGTACCCGCCGGTGAGGATCACGCGGTCGACGGCCGGGTGCGCGATGAGGCGCTGTCCGAGGTCGTTCTCACTCAGCTGCACGAGCCGCAGCACCTCGCGCGGCACGCCCGCCTCCCACAGAGCCTCGACCATGACGGCGCCGCAACGGCTGGCCTGCGGCGCGGGCTTGATGACCACGCTCGAGCCTGCGGCGAGCGCAGCGAGGGTCGACCCGGCGGGAATCGCCACGGGGAAGTTCCACGGCGGGGTGACCACCGTGAGCCTCGCCGGAACG
>JAODAY010000391.1 GCA_025463665.1 Microbacteriaceae bacterium | reverse complement strand
CATCGCGACGACGCTGCGCTCGGTGAATAGTTCGAATCCGGTTCTCTGGGCACTCATTCAGACAACTTTAGTGGCGAGGATGAGTTCCTTCGCCGCCAAGCCGACCGGGCCGTGGCCCTATCGCGCGAGCGAGCTCATGGCGCTGGCATAACTGGCGTAGAAGCGACGCTCCCCCGGCGCACGAAGGAACGTGACCTCGAAGACGTCGCCGACGCGCTGAACAAAACCGACGAGGCTCCGCGCATCGTCTTCCGCCCGGCGGGAGTCGCTCACGCGCCACTCCGTCGGAGAAATGGCGATCACCGACATCGCCGGGGTGCGCGGGCTGTGCGTCATGGTCACGTCTGCGAGGGTCATAGGGCGCTGCTCCTTCGTAGCGGGCTGGAACTCATCCAACCCCACCACGAACCACTGACACCACGGGCTTGACCACGGGTGAACAACAGGGGAACATCTCTCCCCCGGGTTTTTTGGTTGAACGTTGTTCTTCCGTTACACGTCGAACATGGCGTAGTGCTCATCGGAGTTGCCGTCGATTGCCGGCGGGTTCTTCTCCCACTCGGCAAACTTCTCCGGAGCCTCCTCGACTACTTCGAACCGAACGGGAAGGTTCGGCGTGATGAGGACTGAAATCTTGCCACGACCGATGGTCACGAAGTCCACGAAATCGGCCCCGTTGCGCGCGGCCTCAACGATCTGGCGCTTGATCTCCACAACGTCTTCCCCAGGTTCGAGGAGAAACATCTGTCCATCGATGTGCGACTTGCTGGTCTTCATGGGACTTCTTCCGTTGACAGCGCTTCGGCGACGACGTGCGTGTCATCACTGTGGGCGGCGTGCGCTCTCCGGGCCCGCGCCATCCGACCATTCTGGCGCAGTGGCCGACCGCTCGATGCACACGGCGTGCCCGGAGTGTCGAAATCCGGCCGTTCCGCGGAGCGTATCACGCGGCTGAGTTTTGCCGGTTAAAGCGAAAAGCCCCCGTTTTACCGGAGGCTTTTCTTGGTGTGAGCGATACTGGGATCGAACCAGCGACCTCTTCCGTGTCAGGGAAGCGCGCTACCGCTGCGCCAATCGCTCAAGCATATTCAATTGTATTCGGTCGTACTTATGAGGTGAAGACGGGATTCGAACCCGTGTAGACGGCTTTGCAGGCCGCTGCCTAGCCTCTCGGCCACTCCACCAGAGGCGGAAGCCTCCGGCGGACCGACTGCTCCCACTCGAGCGGATGACGAGATTCGAACTCGCGACCCCAACCTTGGCAAGGTTGTGCGCTACCACTGCGCCACATCCGCATTCGCTCGCATTTCTGCGTGCTTTGAAACTATAAGCGATGGATTCGCACAGAGCCAATCCGCGACACGGTTTTGACCCCCCGCGCCGCAGCGGTTCCCCCGGATCTCGCGGAAAACCGAGAGAAATATTGGCCGAAAAAAGATTTGTCACGCTCAATCCCGGCTTTCGGTGCAAGATGTGAGAAAGGGCAGCGGGGTGTGTGTGGCGCGTTTAGCGGCGTCGAATTTCCGCTAGTATCGGTGTTCGCGGGTGTATGCACCCCACGGGCGATTGGCGCAGTTGGTAGCGCGCTTCGTTCACACCGAAGAGGTCATCGGTTCGAGTCCGGTATCGCCCACTCAACGAGAATGAAACGAAATGCCCCCGGTCTCCGGGAGCATTTCGTTTCCCACCCCGCTTTCTTGCCGCGGCATCCGTTCACTTACGATGAGCGCATGCCGCCTCTACCCGCCCGGTCGTCCGCGCCGAAACGCTTCCTCTCCGGCGTGAGCCTTCTCGGCGCAGGAATGCGCATGTGGATCACCAATCCCCGAATCATGCTCATGGGAGCCGTGCCCGCCCTTCTTGTGGCCGTCGTTTACCTCGGCGGGTTCATCCTTCTGGCCAGCAATCTCGATGGTCTCTCGACCGCCATTACGCCGTTCGCGGCGGACTGGGGCGAGTCTGCTAGGGCCGTCGCGCGCGGTGTCGCGTCAGTCGCCCTCCTTGCTGCCGCGGTGCTCCTCGTCGTGTACACCTTCGCCGCCATCACCCTGGCGATCGGCTCGCCGTTCTACGAGCGCATCTCGCGCCGCGTCGAGGAACGCCTCGGCGGGATCGCGGCGCCCGTCGAGCTGCCGTTCTGGACGTCGGTGGTCCGCGGCGTGGGCGACGGTGTGCGCGTGCTGCTGACGGCCGCGGGCGTCGGCCTCCTGCTCTTCGCCTGCGGATTCATCCCGGTGATCGGTCAGACAGTGGTGCCGGTGCTCGGCGCGTGTGCCGGCGGCTGGTTCCTCGCCCTCGAGTTGACCGGATTCGCCTTCGAGGCCCGCGGAATCACCGGTGCACAGAAGCGACGGATGCTACGCGCCGACCGGGCGACCACGCTCGGGTTCGGCGTGGCGAACTACCTCCTGTTCCTGATCCCGTTCGCCGCGGTCGTCGTCATGCCCGCTGCCGTCGCCGGCGGCACCATGCTCGCCCGCTCGGCGGCCGGGGATGCCGGACCGGTCGAACGGCGCGAGGGTGCGGTCGAGGACGCTGTCGGCGGCTAGTCGAACGGGTGCAGCACCCGGTGCAGGAACTGCTTCGTGCGCTCTTCTCGCGGGTTCACCAGAATGTCGCCGGGCGCACCACGCTCGACGACCACTCCGCCATCCATGAAGACGACCTCGTCGGCGACCTGGCGGGCGAAGGCCAGCTCGTGCGTCACGATCACCATCGTCCAGCCCTCGTCACCGAGCTCCTTGATGACCGTGAGAACGTCACCGACGAGTTCCGGGTCGAGCGCGGAGGTCGGCTCGTCGAAGAGCAGCACGTCGGGGCGGAGAGCGAGGGCGCGGACGATTCCGACGCGTTGCTGCTGGCCACCCGACAACTCAAACGGATAGGCGTCCCGCTTGTCAGCGAGCCCCACTCGCTGAAGCAGCGACTCGGCCTCCGCCGTCGCCTCGGCCACCCGGCGCTTCTGCACCTGCACCGGACCCTCGATGATGTTCTGCAGCACCGTCTTGTGCGGGAAGAGGTTGTAGTGCTGAAAGACCATGGCGGACCGGTCTCTGAGCGCCAGCAGGTCCCGCTTCGACACCGGCGAGGAGAAATCGATCTCGAGGCCGTTGGAGAAGGTCACGGTGCCATCGTCGGGCACTGCAAGGCCGTTGAGCGAGCGGAGGACTGTCGTCTTGCCCGAGCCCGACGGCCCGATGAGGGCCACTACCCCCCCGCGACGAACCTCGAAGTCGATGCCGTTGAGCACCTGGTTGTCGCCGAACGACTTGCGCAGGCCCCGCACCCGGATGACGTGGGTGCCTGGAACCACGGGGGGATCAGTGTGCGACATAGCGGTCCAATCTCTTCTCGATCACATTCTGACCGCTCGACAGAACGAGACAGATCACCCAGTAGACGACGGCGGCCTCAACGTACAGGAGCATGAATTCGTTGCTGAAGGTCGCAATCTGCTGGGCTTCGCGGAACAATTCGGTCACGAGGATAAGCGATGCGAGCGACGTGTCCTTCACGAGGCTGATGAATGTGTTCGACAGCGGCGGAACCGACACGCGCGCGGCCTGCGGCAGAATGATGCGTCGCAGGGTCAGTACGCGCGACATGCCGATGGTGTGGCCGGCCTCCCACTGCCCCTGCGGCACGCTGAGGATGGCCGCGCGAATGACCTCCGCGGCGTAGCCGCCGACGTTGAGGGCGAAGGCGATGATCGCGCTCGGCCACGGTTCGATGGTGACCCCGAGCGACGGCAGCCCGTAGAAGATCACGAAGAGCTGCACGAGCAGGGGGGTGCCGCGAATGACCGACACGTAGACGCGCGCCGCACCCGAGAGCACCGGCACTCTCGACAGTCGCGCGAGCGCGACGGCGAGAGCGATGATGAGCCCGAGCACGAAACTCGTGAGCGCCAACGGGATCGTTCCCCCGATGGCGCCGCCGATTATCGGGCCGAGCGAGCGCCAGGCCAGATCCCACTGAGATTCCATGCCCTACTGTGACACGTCCTCGCCGAAGTACTTCGTGGAAAGCTCGGCGATCGTGCCCTCGTCACGCAACTCGGCGAGTGCCTCGTTGACGGCCGTCACGAGCTCCGTCGATCCCTTCGCCACAACGAAGGCGCTGCGGGACGGGTCGTCGGTCTCGGCCGCGATCTTGAGCCCCGCGGCATCCGCGGCGTTCGTGGCCTTGTAGTCGAGGAAGACGAGCTTGTCGTTGAGGGTCGCGTCGATTCTGCCCTGTTCGAGCAGGGCGACGGCCTGCGCCCAGCCCTCGACGGCCTCGACGTTGGCGCCGGCCTTCGTGGCGAGTTCGTACCAGTTGCTCGAGAGGGACTGCGCCGTCGTCTTGCCCTCGAGGCTCTCGACCGAGGTGATGTCCGAGTTGTCCTTCGCGACTATGACGACGCCGGGGCTCACCGCGTACGGGTCGGAGAGCTCGTACTTGGCCTGGCGCTCCTCGTTGATCGACACCTGATTAGCGATGATGTCGAAGCGCTGCGAGTCGAGTCCGGCGAAGATCGCGTCCCACTGGGTCTCTTCGAACTCGGGCTCGACGCCGAGCTTGTCGGCGACTGCGGTGACGAGCTCGACGTCGTAGCCGGTGAGGTCGCCCGTGCCCCCGGCGTGGAACGAGAAGGGGCGGTAGGTTCCCTCGGTGCCCACGGTGAGCACACCGGCCTCCTGCACGTCGCTCAGGCTCGTGTCGGCACCGAAGGCGCTGCCGGCCTCGGACGGGGCGTCTGACGAGCAGCCGGCGAGAGCCAGGGCGGTGGTCGCGACGAAGCCGATGAGGGCGAGGCGGGAGTGCTTCACGATGTGTTCCTTTTGATACGTGTCAGTGGGTCTTGTGCTGCCGCTGATCGGGTCTTGTGCTGCCGCTGATCACGGCGCAATCCAACCCTACGTTTGCGTGGCCCCGACGACACGGTGTGTGTCGCCGTATTGCGGCCGGCGGAATGTTAAACCACACATGGGACGCCCGTCGGGGCGCCCCATGTGTGACGAAGGTTCTGTGAAACGGGAGTGGTCAGCGAGCGTCGGCGAGCACGTAGCCCTCTTCACCGTGGATGACGGAGTCTACTCCGGCGAGCTCGTCTTCGTTCCTGATGCGGAAGCCGATCGTCTTCTCGATGACCGTGCCGATGATGAAGGCGAGCACGAACGAGTAGATGAGGACGGAGAACGCCGCGATGGCCTGCACGAGAAGTTGCGTCGCGCCGCCCCCGACGAACAGTCCGACGTCGGTGCCGAAGAGGCCGATGGAGAGCGTGCCGATGAGGCCACCGACGAGGTGGATACCCACGACGTCGAGCGAGTCGTCGAAGCCGAACTTGAATTTGAGGTCGATCGCCAGCGCGCACACGGCACCGGCGATGAGCCCGAGCACGATGGCCCAGATCGGCGTGAGCGAGGCACACGCGGGAGTGATCGCCACAAGTCCCGACACCGCACCGGAGGCCGCGCCGACGGAGGTCGGCTTGCCGTCGCGGATGCGCTCGACGATCAGCCAGGCAAGCAGGGCCGCCGCGGGCGCCGCGATCGTGTTGACGAAGGCGAGGGCCGCCGTGCCGTCAGCAGCGAGCTCCGAGCCGGCGTTGAAGCCGAACCAGCCGAACCAGAGCAGGCCAGCGCCGAGCAGTACGAACGGCGGGTTGTGGGGAACGTTGAGGCCCTTGGCGAAGCCGACCCGCGTGCCGAGTACCAGGGCGAGGGCGAGCGCTGCGGCACCAGCGTTGATGTGCACCGCGGTTCCGCCGGCGAAGTCGATTGCGCCTGCGCCCAGTACTTCCTGCAGTCCGTGGGTGAGCCAGCCGCCGTAGGCGAAGCTGCCGTCTTCTGCGAGGCCGAAGTTGAAGACCCAGCTCGCGACGGGAAAGTAGACCACGGTGGCCCAGATGCCGGCGAAGATCAGCCACGAGCCGAACTTGGCGCGGTCGGCGATCGCCCCGGAGACGAGAGCGACGGTGATGATGGCGAAGGTCGCCTGGAACGCGGCGAATGCGAGCGGCGGGAAGGCCGCGCCTTCCGGAGTCTCCAGGAGGTTCGTCAGCCCGAACGCTCCCGTGTCGACGCTCCAGAGCGGAATAGTGCCCTCCGCCCCGGGGAACGCGATGGCGTATCCGTAGAGCACCCACAGAACGCCGATGAGACCGAGTGCGCCGAAGCTCATCATCATCATGCTGATGACGCTCTTAGCCTTGACGAGTCCTCCATAGAAGAACGCCAGACCGGGGGTCATCAAGAGCACGAGGGCCGCGCAGATGAGAATGAAGGCGGTATTGCCTTGATCCATTGTCTTACCTCTCTAACGTTTGCAAGGGAAGCACCGTTGGCGACGAGGCGCGAGAAGCACGGACGGTTCCTCGGGTACGCAAGCCAGTGTGGAGGTGCGACGTTTCGAGAGGGGCTTCGGCGTGTTTCGGTCGTGTTACACGCGCCGACGCCACGTAAACATCGTGTTTCGGGCGCTGTTAGAGGCCCTCGCCAGAGGTAAGGGCGATGAGGCGCGACACGGCGCGCAGGTATTTCTTGCGGTAGCCGCCGGCGAGCATTTCCTCGGGGAACACGGAATCGAGCGGCGAACCGCTCGCGAGCACCGGAACCTGGGCGTCGTAGAGGCGGTCGACGAAGGCGACGAAGCGGAGCGCGTCGGTCTGGCTCGTGAGCACGTGCACATGCGTCAGGGCGATCGCGTCGAGGCCGTCGAGCAGCTTGACGTAACGCGAGGGGTGCACCTTGGAGAGGTGGTGCAGCACGTCGTCGAAGTGGTCGACGGTGATGGCGCCGTGATAGTGCGACACCGCCGAAGACAGCTCGTCCTCCGTGATGGCGACGGCATGGCCCTCGACATCGCGCCTGCGGTAGTCGAGGCCGTCGATGCGAATGGTGGTGAACTGCGCGGAGAGCGCGTCGATCTCGCGCAGAAAGTCCTGGGAGGCGAACCGCCCCTCGCCGAGCGCGTTCGGTGGTGTGTTCGACGTCGCTGCGATGCGGGTTCCGGATGCCGCGAGCTCTCCGAGAAGCCGTGACATGATCCGCGTGTCTCCCGGATCGTCGAGCTCGAATTCGTCGATGCACAGCAGAGACGCTCCCTTCAGCACCTTGGCGGCTCCGGAGTATCCGAGCGCACCGACGAGCGCGGTGTACTCGATGAAGGTTCCGAAGTATTTGCGACCGGGCGCGGCGTGCCACAGCGATGCGAGGAGGTGGGTCTTTCCCACGCCGAAGCCGCCGTCGAGGTAGAGACCCGCGAGAGTCTCCTTGTTGCGGCGCCGGGAGAACAGGCCGCCCGGGCGCCACGCGGCGATGAACGACTGCACCG
>JAODAY010000375.1 GCA_025463665.1 Microbacteriaceae bacterium | reverse complement strand
CGACGGAATCGGCGTCGAGGTCGAGAAGGTGGCGCACCCGCGCGACGAGGGTCGCGACATCCGCGATGTTCTCGAGACGTGCCTCACAACGCACGGCGGCGTCTCCGTCGAGGGTCAGCCGCAGTCGGGCGGCACCGTGCGGCAGCCGCACCCGGCGCTCGAAGAACTCGGCGCTGCCCGACTCGAGGCCGGTCACGGCGTGGTCGGCGAAGAAGCGGAGCAGGCCGACGCCGTCGAAGGGAGGCCTGGCGGGCAGGCGCAGCGACACGGTGGTCACGCGGTCGTCGTCGGCGGCGCGCGGGGGAGTGGTGGCGGCTGTGGACCCGCGAGCGCGCAGGGCCGTCGGCGTCGCCTCGTAAACCGCCGCGATCGTCTCGTTGAACTGCCGGATGCTGGCG
Source organism: Microbacteriaceae bacterium (assembly GCA_025463665.1). Lineage (GTDB taxonomy): Bacteria > Actinomycetota > Actinomycetes > Actinomycetales > Microbacteriaceae > Conyzicola. Next base: position 3,602 of record JAODAY010000375.1, on the reverse strand, counting down.
AAGCCGGACGCGAAGGCGACGTCGCCGACGGGCAGGTCGGTCGAGACGAGCAGGGTGCGCGCGTTGTGCGCCCGATGCGCCCGGGCGAGGGCGAGCGGACCGGCCCCCAGTTCGGCCACCAGCACGCGAGTGAGATGCCTGCTCGTGTAGCCGAGGCGGCTGGCGAGCCCCGTCACCCCCTCGCGCTCGACGACTCCGTCGGTGATGAGGCGCATGGCACGCGACGCGAGATCGTCGTGCGTGTTCCAGTCGGGGGAGCCGGGCACCGCGTCGGGCAGGCAGCGCTTGCAGGCCCTGAGCCCCGCCTCGTGAGCGGCGGCCGCCGTGCGATAGAAGCGCACGTTCTTCTCCTGCGGGGTCATCGCGGGGCAGCTCGGGCGGCAATAGATGCCGGTCGAGTGCACGCCGGTGATGAACTGGCCGTCGAAGCGCGCGTCTCTCGATGACATGGCGCGATATCGCTCGGCAAAACGCGAATCGGCGGATGTCACGACGGCAGCGCGCGCGTGCCCGCCCCAGTCGCTGCCGCCCGTCTCGCCGATCACCACCCCAGCCTCGCACGAGAACCACCCGGGGACCAGCGGGTTTCGGACATCACTCGGCACGCGCGCGCCGCATAGGGTGGAGTGGTGAACACCGTTGTTGCCCAGCTGCTCGACGCCTTAGGCTCAGCCGTCTCGACCGACCCGATCGAACTCGATTCCTGTCGCCTCGACAAGTCGGGCCACGTCTCCGCGTCGGCGCCGCTCGCGATCGTCAACGCCGCCTCGATCGACGACGTGCAGGCCACGATGCGCATAGCCACGGAGACGGGGACCCCCGTCGTCGTGCGCGGCGCGGGTACGGGACTCGCGGGCGCCGCGATCGCGAGTGACGGCGAGATCGTGCTGTCCACCTTGCGGATGACGCGCATCCTCGAAATCTCGCAAGACGACGAGCTCGCCGTGGTCGAACCCGGCGTCATCAACGGCGACCTGAATGCGGCGCTCGTCGCGAAGGGGCTGTGGTTCACGCCGGATCCAGCGAGCCGCGCGATCTCGACGGTCGGCGGCAACATCGCCACGAACGCGGGCGGACTGCTCTGCGCGAAATACGGAGTAACCCGGGAGGCCGTGCTCGGGCTCAAGGTCGTGCTCGCCGACGGCCGGTTGCTCACGCTCGGCCACCGGACCGTCAAGGGTGTCACCGGGCTCGACCTCGTCGCCCTCATGATCGGCTCGGAGGGGACCCTCGGTGTCATCGTCGAGGCCACCGTCAAGGTGCGCCGACTGCCCACGGGAACGCCGGCGACCATCGGCGCCTACTTCGGCACGGTCGAGGACGCCGCACGGGCCGCGGCCGTGATGACCACCTCGGGGCTGCAGCCGGCCCTCATGGAACTGCTCGACCCGCGCGCCATGGAGCGAATCGCCGAATTCCTCGGCGCCACGGTGCGGGCCGAGTCGTTTCTGCTCGTGCAGTTCGACGGACGGGAGGCGGCCGAGGAGGCCGTCGCCGCCCTCGCGGTGATCCGGTCGCTCGGCGGCGAGGCCACCCTCACCGCCAATGCGGAAGAGGCCAACGCGCTCATCGCGCTCCGCCGCGCCTTCCATCCCGCACTCGAGGCGCGCGGCACGGTGCTCATCGAAGACGTGTGCGTTCCCCGCAGCACGCTTCCGGCCATGTTCCACGCGATCGAGGAGATTCGCGACCGGTTCGGCGTGGACATCGTCACCGTCGCTCATGCCGGCGACGGCAACCTGCACCCGAACTTCGTGTTCGAGGGCACCGAGGTTCCCGCCGCGGTCTGGGAGGCGGCAGACGCCATGTTCCAGGCGGCGCTTCGCCTCGGCGGCACCCTCACCGGCGAGCACGGAGTGGGCATACTCAAGAAGCGCTGGTTGCGCGACGAGCTCGGCGACGCCCAGGTGGAACTGCAGCGCAACATCAAGCGAGTGTTCGACCCGAGTGGCATCCTGAACCCGGGCAAGGTTTTCTCGGCGGGAAACGACGTCTCGACCGCCCACGGCATGCGGGCGGCGCTGACCGAATAGTCGGTCGAATCGTTCGTGGTCGGTGGAATAACCAGTGCCGGTCTGGTGTTTTGCCTACATGACCCTAGTCAGCAACACGAATAACTCCGGCCAGCAGAAACCACGTATCCGATCGATGATGACGACCACTACAACGTCAGCCCACACCGCGCAGACGCGCACACGTTCGACCCCCCGGCCCCGCACCCGCGACGGTCTCGCCCGACCCAAGTCCGGCCAGGTGCGAGTCGCCTTGGGCGCGGTCGGGCTGAGCGAGCTCGGCGTCCAGGCCGCGGGCCTCGTGAGGGCCGTCGGCCCCGAGGCGGGCGGCTTCGCCCCGGGCGACCGCGTCTGCTACCGCACGACCCTCGGCGAGCACGGCTCGACCGCGGTCGTGAGCGAGCGCGACCTCATCGGGTTCCCCAAAGACGTCTCGCTCGAGGCGGCCGCCGCGTTCCTGCCCGTCGGGCTTGTGGCGCGCACCGTCGTCAAGCAGCTGCACTCCATCGGGCGCGGCAATCGCGTGGTCGTCGCCCCCGACTCCTCCGGTGCCGACGCGTTCGTCGCGGCCTGGGTCACCGACCTCGGCGCGAGCATCGTGCGGCCGGGCGAGGAGTCACGAGCCGACATCGTCGTGACGGCCGAGGACTACGCGGCCGCCAAGAGCTGGCGCTACGGCCACGGCCTCGCGCAGATTGCCGCGGCCGACGTCTTTCACGAGGTTCGCCGGGGTGTATTCGACTCGATCGCCGTGACGAATTATCCATTCGCCGACGCCGCGAAGGCGCAGGACGAATTCCAGCGCAGCGGGGCGTCGAGCCCGATCGTTCTGCGACCGGCGGCGTGAATCTGAGCCAGGCGGCCTGATTCTGCGGGTCGACGGCCTCGCACGCAAGTGGCACGGCCCGCGCAGGCCGAGATGTATGGTCGCTGCATGATACTGAGTGCACCCTCCGCACGCACCCCCGACCTGACCGCCTCATCGGGTGTGCGTTCGCCCGCCCCCGTCCAGGCGCCCGTCGACGTGCGGCGCGCTTCCTCGCCCCTCACCGGCGCCGCGGGGTCGCAGCCGTTGCGGCGCAACTTCGGGCTGCTCATCCTCGGGATCGTGGGGATCGCGACACTCCTGATCGTCGGCCTCGGTGTCGTCGCCTACCTCATCGCGGGACTCGGGCCGGCGGCGTTCGGTGCAGGCGGCATCATGGCCCTGGTGCCGCTCGCGATCGTCTTCTTCGGGGTGCGCTGGATCGACCGCTGGGAGCCGGAGCCCCGCGGCATCCTCGCCTTCGCGTTCCTGTGGGGAGCGGCAGGATCGGTGGCGATCGCCCTCGTCGTGGGGGCGCAGATCGAGGGGGTGCTGCTCGCGCTCGGCGGCAGCGCGTCGGGGGGCGAGTTTCTCGCCTCGGTCGTGCAGGCACCCATCGTGGAGGAGGGCGCCAAGGCGTTCGGCCTGCTGTTGATCTTCTGGTTCGCCCGCGCGCACTTCGACAGCCCCGTCGACGGCCTCGTCTACGGGGCGTGGATTGAGGGCGGGTTCGCATTCAACGAGAACGTGCTCTATTTCGGCGTGCAACTCAAGACCTCGGGCGG
>JAODAY010000357.1 GCA_025463665.1 Microbacteriaceae bacterium | reverse complement strand
CGACGCCGTGCGGCACGATCTACTAGCTCTACTCGACGAGGTACACGCATGACCCTGCTCACCACCATCACCACAGTGCTCGGCGTCATTGCCGCCGTTCCCATCGCGGGCCGTTGGCTCCGCGTCGCGCAGCGCGAGCACTACATTGCGCCGTGGGTCTCCCGCCTCGGCTGGTTGTGGATCCGCGTCACCCCCGCCAACGCCGCCCTCGCGGCCCTCGTCATCGTGCTCACGGCGCTCTCGATGGTGCCCGCCCTGCGCCTCCTCGCCATCGTCGCCGTCGTCGTGCTCGCCGTGCTGCCCCTCGGCCTCGGCGTGCGCGGCACGAGCGCGAAGCTCGCCTGGACCGACCGCCTCAAGCGTCTCGTCGCGGTCTGGGTCGTGCTCGTCGCCGTCATCGGGGCGCTGCTCGTCTCCGTGCTCGGCGCGACGGGCGTCGCACTCACCCTCCTCGTCGCCGCCCCCATCACCGACCTCGCCCTCGCCATCGCCAAGCCGATCGAGAAGCGACTGTCACGCAAGTTCATGCTGAGCGCGCGCAAGCGACTGCAGCAGGTGCGCCCGACGATCGTCGCCATCACCGGCTCGTACGGCAAGACCTCGACCAAGGGCTACGTCGCCCACGTGCTGTCGACAAGCTTCTCGGTCGTCGCCTCCCCGGCGAGCTTCAACAACCTCATGGGACTGTCACGCGCCGTCAACGACCGTGTGATTCCTGGCACCGAGGTGTTCATCGCCGAGATGGGCGTCTACGGGCGCGGCGAGATCCGCGAGCTGAGCGAGAGCTTCCCGCCCGACATTGCGGCGATCACCACCATCGGCGAGGCCCACCTCGCCCGCATGGGCAGCCGCGAGGTCATCTTCCAAGCCAAGTCGGAGATCACCGAGAAGGCCCGCATCGTCGTGCTGCCGATCGACGAGGTCGAACTCGCGGGGCTCGCCGAGACCTGCCGGGCCCAGGGCAAGACCGTGATCACCGTGTCGACGAAGCCGGGCACGATCGCCGATGTCGTCGTCGACGCCGCCGGCGGCACCGTTTCGGTCGTCGAGGGCGACTCCGTCGCCACGGCGGATGTCACGATCCCGAGCGTCGGGCACGCCGTCAACCTCGCGGTCGCCGTCGGTATCGCCCGCGCGCTCGAGGTCCCCCTCGCCACCATCGCGGGCCGCCTCCGCGCCCTGCCCGACTCGCCGCACCGCGCCGAGGTGCAGCAGGCAGGCAGCGGCGTCGTCGTGATCGACGACACCTACAACTCCAACCCCGTCGGCGCCGACCGCGCGCTGCGCGGTGCAGCCGAGATCGCCGCCGAGCGCGGAGGTCCTCTCATCGTGGTGACGCCCGGCATGGTGGAGCTCGGCACCGTGCAGGCGGCGCGCAACGAGGAGTTCGCGGCATCCGTCGCCTCGCTGGGCGGCCACCTCATGGCCATCGCGCGCACCAACCGTCGCGCCTTGGTCGCCGGGGCGTCGAGCGGACCGAACCCGGTGCGTACCTTCGATCACCGCCCGCAGGCCGTCGCCGCCGCGCTCGACCAGGCCGGCGACCGCGGCGTGATCCTCTACGAGAACGACCTGCCCGACCACTACCCGTAGGGGCATCGACCGCGGGCCGCGCCGGGCGGACGGATGAACGGTGCCGCGGGGGCGAGGCGTTATCCTCGTAGTGGTCAACCTGCCGGGCTACCCTCACCATGCCGCACGGCCCGCAGGAGTTCGCGGCACGAGTTTTTGGATGGTCACGCGTGAGTTCACCTTGGGCAGTTCTTTTCGGCGGGCCGTCGCCCGAACACGAGATCTCGATTCTCACCGGACTGCAGTCGGAGCGCGTCCTCACCTCGACCGGCGAGAGCGTGCTGCCGATCTACTGGGCGCCCAACGGCGAGTGGTTCCTCGTGCCGTCCGGCACCGAGGCCAAGGACTATCTCAACGGCGTTCCCAAGGGCGCGAAGGCGATCGACGTGCGCCTCTCCGGCGACACGGGCCTCTACGTCAAGCGCCGCGCGCTCGACATCTCGGCCGCGCTGCTGTGCCTGCACGGCGGGGTCGGCGAGGGCGGGGGAGCGGCCGCGCTGTTCAGCCTTCTCGGCATTCCCGCCACCGGCTCCACGCTTTTCGCGGGGGCCGTCGGCATGGACAAGCTCGCCTTCGGCGGCCTCATGGCCGTCGCCAGCATCCCGTCGCTGCCGCGCGAACTGCTCTCGTCGACCAGGTCGCCGTCGTTCCCCGGCCCGTACATCGTCAAGCCCCGATTCGGCGGGTCCTCCATCGGCATCGAGATCGTCGAAGACGCGGATGCCGCGAGGGCCATCTCCTCGGCGAGCGCGCACTTGCGCGCCGGAGCCGTGGTCGAGCCGTACCGCCCCGACCTCGTCGACCTCAACATCGCCTTCCGCACGTATCCCACGCTCGAGGTCACCGCCGTCGAGAAGCCGCTGCGCGGTTCATCCGATTCTGCGGCGAAGTCCGGCCTGTACTCCTACGCCGAGAAGTACCTCTCCGGCGGGGCCGGAACCGACGCGGGGCTCTCGAGCGCGCCGCGCGAGTTCCCGGCGAACATCGACCCTGCCGTGGCGACACTCGCGGCGGAACTCGCCACACGCGTCGCCGAAGTGACCGCCCTCACCGGCGTGGTGCGCGTCGACCTGCTGTTCGACGAATCCAACGGCGAGCTGTTCGTCAACGAGGTCAACTCGATCCCCGGCGCGATGTCGCTCTATCTGTGGGCCGGGCAGGTGGCCGCGGCCACCGTGCTCAAGGACGCCCTCGTCGAGGCACGCGACCGCCGCGTCGTGCTGCCCGCCTCCGGCTTCGGTTCGGGCGCGGCGCTGCGTGCGGCCGGCGGCATCGCCGGCAAGCTCGTCGGGCTGGACGGCCCGCGCGGCTGAGCCCGGGCGGCGCGGCGGCAGTGCCGCCCGGGCGCTAGCCCAGGCTGTCTTCGATGTCGGTGCAGGCGCCGGTCTCCGTCGTGAAGCTCACCGCGTTGGCGAGGTCGTACAGCGCGGCTCCGGGCGAGACGGTCTCCTGGTCGACGATGACTTCGACCGCCGGGTCGCGTCCGTAGGTGGTGAACACGTAGTTCGGGGCGTCCGCGTCGTCGCGCAGCCAGTACACCTCGTCGACCAGCACGCACGGCAGCGTGCTCGTCGGATCCGGCACCGGCACACCGCATCGCAACAGCACGGCGGAGGTGTCTGCGCCCCACGCGCCCGTGCCTTGCGCGTTGGTCTCCTTGATCGGGAGGTCGCTCACGGTTTCCGGCAGGCGAACAACGACGTCGGCACACTCTGTGTCGCTCGCGTTCTCGGCCGGGTTGAGGGCAACCGTCCGCGCGCAGCCGCTGAGGGTGCCGAGAATGATCACGGCTGCGGCGATCAGCCGGATCTTGGTTTTCATCGGGTTCAGGATACCGTGTGAACCATGACGCAACCCGATACTCTGCGCGGCATCGGGGAGTCAGCAACCCTCGCCCGCATCTTCCCCCGCCTCCCGGTCTCGAGCCACGCACTGCTCGGGCCGGGCGACGACTCCGCGGTGATGGCCGCCCCGGACGGCCGGTTCGTCGTCACGACGGACATGATGATCCACGGCCCCGATTTTCGCCTCGCCTGGTCGAGCTCGCACGACCTGGGCTGGAAGGCCGCGGCATCCAACCTCGCCGACGTCGCCGCTATGGGCGCGACGCCGACGGCCCTCGTCGTGGCGATCGCGGCACCCGCCGACTCCCCGGTCTCGCTGCTCGAGGGCATCTCCGACGGACTGCGTGACGCCTGCCTCGCCCTCGCGCCGGGTTGCGGCGTCGTCGGCGGGGACCTCTCCGTCTCCGACACCCTGACGATCGCAGTGACGGCGTTCGGTGACCTCGACGGGCGCGCCCCTGTACTCCGCTCCGGCGCGCGCGTGGGCGACGTCGTCGCGGTGGCAGGCGTGCTCGGCCGAGCCGCCGCGGGCCTGAAGCTGCTCTTCGAGCACGCGGTCGTCGATGGGCGACCGGATGCCACGGCCGCCGCCGCACTGCGCGCGAGCCACCCGACCCTCGTGGCCGCGCAACTCGCGCCGCGCCCGCCGATAGGCCTCGGCGTGCTCGCTTCGCGCGCGGGAGCCACCGCAATGCTCGACCTCAGCGACGGGCTCGCCCTCGACGCACGTCGCCTCGCGTTCGCGAGCGGAGCGGCGGTCGAGCTGTCGTCCGCGGCCGTCGGATCGCGTGAGGCGCTCGATGGCGGCGAGGACCACTCGCTGCTCGCAACTTTCCCGCCAGACGCCGAGCTGCCCGAGGGGTTCAGGATCATCGGGGTCGTCGTCGACGGCTCCGGGGTGCTGGTCGATGGGCAGCCCTATTCGGAGCGCGGCGGCTGGGACCCGTACGAGCAGTGGTCGGGCGCCCGCGGTTGAGCCGCTACGACACCGAGGCG
>JAODAY010000350.1 GCA_025463665.1 Microbacteriaceae bacterium | reverse complement strand
GTTGCCTGCACCCTGATAGAAGTCGGAGCCGCCGTACAGTTTGTAGGCCTGCCAGGACGGGTCTGAGGTCTGGAATACCACGTCGGACTGGCTGGCGTCGTTGCGCACGATAAACGTGATGTGGCTCGCCCCGCCCGTGTCGGTGCGCGAGAGCCGGGCGACGTAGACGCCGGAGACCGCCGTGGCCGGAACGTTCCATGTCGCCGACACGCTCCAGGTGCCGCAGTCGAACACTTCGGTCGCGGAATCGGTGATGCACTGCGGCTGGGCAGGCTGCGGCTGGCGCAGCGGCATGACATCGGCGATCTTGCGGGCGCCCAGCCCGTTGTACCAGCCGGTGCGGTAGATCTCGATCGTGTAGTTCGCGGGGGTGTCGATCTTGAAGCTGATGGGCGATCCGACATTGGCGCTGATGTCGGTGGAGAAGCCCTGGATGCTGGGGTCACCGGCACCGTCGATGTCCCAGACTGACGGATCCACCCCCGGCTGGGTATTCTCGCACACGACGGCGTTGGCGCCCGGGGCGCAGGGAATGTCAGCGGCGGCGATTTGGGCCGTGGCGGCGGTCGCAGCCGTCGCGCTGGCCGTTCTTGCTGTGGTGCTGGTTGCGATTGTCGGGATGGCGGCGGCAGCAGAAGGGGGATTGAGGAAGCCTCCTGTCAGAGCGACGGCGGTGACCAGGCACGTCGCGGTCCACAGGGTGTACCTTGAATTTCTGCTCAATATCATAGTTATGCTGCCTCCGGGTGACGCGCTCATCGTGACACAGCGCATTACGCCTCAGAGTCCCCCAAATGGGGGCTACGTGGGGGTCACGCGGCTGCGTTAGGGGCGGCTATCAACTGTCGCGTTCGCGTGCGCGTCTGCTGTTGTGCAGGACGATCACCTGCTCGGCCTCAGGCGGGCGGCCCCTTACGTCCTGCAGAACAGTAGTGTCCGCGAGGAGCGGGTGGCGGAGAACCAGGCGTCCTGCAGAACGGTAGTCTCCGAGCGGCGCAGGAGGGAGCGGCGCAGGCGCGGGAGCGAGCGGCGTCCTGCACAACGGGAATGCCGCCACGTGCCTCCTGTACCGCTCTGCGCGAACGAGCATGCGCCTCCCAGAGTGCGCTCGTAGGCTAGATGAATGGCTACCGTAAACCTGACAAAAGACGACTTCGAAACCACCGTTCTCGAGCCCGGCATCGTGCTCGTCGACTTCTGGGCCGAGTGGTGCGGCCCCTGCAAGCAGTTTGGCCCGATCTTCGAGCAGGCCAGCGAGGGCAACGCCGACATCACCTTCGCCAAGGTCGACACCGAGGCCGAGCAGGCGCTCGCCGGTGCGGCGGGAATCACGTCGATACCCACGCTGATGGCGTTCCGCGACGGAGTGCTCGTGTTCTCGCAGCCCGGCGCCCTGCCGGCTCCCGCGCTTACCCAGGTGATCGACGCCGTGCGCGGTCTGGACATGGAGCAGGTGCACGCCGACATCGCGGCCCAGCAGGTCGCCGGAGCCTAGCGACGCCAGCGCCGAGGGATCCTGCCACCGTTCAACAGGACGGTGTGACTCGTTCGCGCGTCACATGGGACGAATTGGAGCTGCGGATGACACGGCTCCTGTCGAACGGCGCGCGGGGCAGGGCGGCGAGCGCGGGGGCAGCGCGGGCAGCGCGGGCGCGCCCCGGGCCTAGTTCGCCGCCACGACCTCGAGCAGCGCCTCGCCGTACTTCGCGAGCTTGTTCTCGCCCACGCCGCTGATGCCGCCCAGCTCGGCCAGAGAGTCCGGGCGGGAGATCGCAATGCCGCGCAGGGTCGCGTCGCCGAAGATGATGTACGCCGGAACCTCCTGCTGCCGCGCCTCCGCCGAGCGCCACGCGCGCAGCGCCTCGAACAGCTCCACCGACTGAGCGGGCAGATCGGCCGCGACCTTCGACTTTGACGACCGCGACGAGCGCGCGGCGCGCTCCGGCTCCTTGCGCAGCTTCACCGGACGGGAGCCGCTGAGAACCGCCGTGCCGGCTTCGGTCACGGCGAGGGTTCCGTACTCCCCTTGAACGGCGAGAATGCCCTGGGCCAGCAACTGGCGCACGACCCCGCGCCACTCCTGGTCGCTCAGCTCTATGCCGATGCCGAAGGTCTTCAGCTGATCGTGACCGTGCTGCGTGGCGCGCGGGGTGGTCTTTCCGAGCAAGATGTCGACGATATGACCGGCGCCGAAGCGCTGGTTCTTCTCGCGCAGCAGACGCACGACGGTCGACAGCAGCTTCTGCGCCGGGATCGTGCCGTCGATGCCCTCGGGGGGCGAGAGACACGTGTCGCAGTTGCCGCACGGTGCCGATTTTTCTCCGAAGTAGGCGAGCAGCTGCATCCGTCGGCACTCGATCGTCTCGCATAGGGCGAGCATCGCGTCGAGGTTCGCACCGAGGCGGCGGCGGAAGGCGTCGTCGCCCTCCGACTGCTGGATCATGCGGCGCTGCTGCACGACGTCCTGCAGGCCGTAGGCGAGCCAGGCGGTGGAGGGCAGGCCGTCGCGGCCCGCGCGACCAGTCTCCTGGTAGTAGCCCTCGACGCTCTTCGGCAGGTCGAGGTGGGCGACGAAACGCACGTCGGGCTTGTCGATGCCCATGCCAAAGGCGATCGTGGCGACTATGACGACGCCGTCTTCGCGCAGGAAGCGGGACTGATTGGCGGCGCGAATACGCGAGTCGAGACCCGCGTGATACGGCAGCGCGGTGACGCCGTTCTCGACAAGGAAGGCGGCGGTCTTCTCGACCGAGGCGCGCGAGAGGCAGTAGACGATGCCCGCGTCGCCGGCGTGCTCGTTGCGGATCAGCGTCAGCAGCTGCTGCATCGGCTGGTTCTTCGGCTCGATGCGGTACTGGATGTTGGGCCGGTCGAAGCTCGACACGAAGTGCTTGGCCTCGCCGAGCTGCAGCTTCGAGGCGATCTCCTTGTGCGTGACCTCGGTCGCCGTCGCGGTGAGCGCGATGCGCGGCACGGCCGGCCAGCGCTCGTGCAGCATCGACAGCTGCAGGTAGT
>JAODAY010000345.1 GCA_025463665.1 Microbacteriaceae bacterium | reverse complement strand
ATCGTCTTCCTGTTCTGCTCGACCGCGTTCGGGATCGTGCTCGTGCTCGGCGGCACCCGATTCGGCACCATTGAGACCGAGATCTACCTGCTCACGACGCAGTTCCTCGACCTGCGCGGCGCGAGCGTGCTCTCCATCACGCAACTCGTCGTCGTGGTGGCCGTGCTGCTCGTCGCCGCCCGCGCGCGCGGCAAGCGCACGGCACAGCGGCGGGTCAGCGCCGCGGCAGCCGGGAGGAGCCCGCGGACGAGCGACGTGCCGGCCATCACCGTGACAGTGCTCGTGACCGCGCTGCTCGCGCTGCCGATCGCCGCGCTCGTCGCTCGATCCCTGCAGACGCGCGACGGCTGGGGCATAGGCAACTACCTTGCGCTGTCGGGCACCGGTTCGCGTAACGCGCTCGTCGTGCCTGTCTGGGTTGCGCTCGCCAACTCCCTCACCATCGCCGTACAGGCGACGCTCATCGCTCTTGCCGTCGGGCTCGCGGCGAGCCTCGTGATCTCGCGCTCGCCGCGCTCGCGAGGCCTGCGCCGGGCGCTCGGCGGTTTCGACGCGGTGCTCATGTTGCCACTCGGTGTCTCCGCAGTCACGGTCGGGTTCGGCTTCCTCATCACGCTGAACCAGCCGCCGTTCGACCTGCGGTCATCCCCGGTGCTGGTGCCGATCGCGCAGGCGCTCGTGGCGCTGCCGCTCGTTGTTCGCACGATCCTGCCCGTGCTGACCGCCATCGACGGCAGGCTGCGCGAGTCGGCCGCCGTGCTCGGGGCCGCTCCGTGGCGCGCGCTGAGGGACGTCGACCTCTCCATCATCGCGCGGCCGGTGCTCGCGGCATCCGGATTCGCGTTCGCCGTCGCTTTAGGCGAATTCGGGGCGACGAGCTTTCTCTCGCGCCCCGACCGCCCGACGCTGCCGGTGACGATCTTCCGCCTCATCGGGCTGCCGGGGGGAGACAACTTCGGCATGGCGCTCGCGGCGTCCGTCGTGCTCGCCGCGGTGACCGTCCTGGTCATCGCGCTCGTCGAGCGGCTGCGGGTGGGAACGATGGGGGCCTTCTGATGCCGGAGAAGCCGGCTCCGGATGCCGCGTTGCGGCTCGATGGGCTGAGCGTCACGTTCGCCGGCTCCACACGGCCCGCGGTGGGCGACGTGTCGCTCGCCGTCGCGCCGGGGGAGGTGGTCGGCGTTCTCGGCCCGTCGGGCAGCGGCAAGTCGACGCTGCTGCGCGCGATCGCCGGCCTCGAGCGACTGGACGCCGGCACGGTGTCGTGGCGTGGCGACGACATCACGAGACTGCCCGTGCACAAGCGCGGCTTCGCCCTCATGTTCCAGGACGGGCAGTTGTTCGCCCACCGCAGCGTCGCCCAGAACATCGCCTACCCGCTGGCGATCGCGCGCGTCGCGGCCGCCCAGCGGAAGGCACGCGTCGCCGAGCTGCTCGAGCTGATCGGGCTCGAGGGTTTCGCCGACCGGCGGGTGACCGACCTCTCGGGCGGGGAACAGCAGCGGGTGGCCCTCGGCCGCTCGCTCGCCGCGAGCCCCCGGCTGCTGCTGCTCGACGAGCCGCTGAGTGCGCTCGACCGGGCACTGCGGGAACGCCTCGCCAGCGACCTGCGCCGCATTCTGGTCGAGACGGGCACGACGGCCGTCTTCGTGACCCACGACCAGGACGAAGCCTTCGCCGTCTCCGACCGGGTCGCCGTGATGATCGGGGGCCGGCTACGCCAGATCGGCAGCCCGCGCGAGGTCTGGCGCCACCCGGCCTCGGCCGACATCGCGCGCTTCCTCGGGTACACGACGGTGCTCGACGCCGACCGGGCGCGCCTCGTCGACCCCGCGTCGAGCGGGGAACTGGCCCTGCGGGCGGAGGCCGTCGTGGTGACGGGTGACGGCGGCACGCGCGCGACGGTCCTCGCCGCGACCCCCGCGGTGAACGGCGCGCGGGCTCGGCTCGATGTCGATGGAATAGGTGCGGTCGACGCGATTGCGGGGCCGCGGCATCCGCTCGGCATCGGCAACATCGTCACCGTGCGCTTCGACGAGCAGGGAATCGCGGTGCTCCCGTGAGAGGCGCCGTGATGCTCATCGACGGGCGCTCCGGTTCAGGCAAGACGGAGCTCGCGCGCGCGATCGTGGCGGGTCTGCCCGGCTCGCAGCTGATCCGGCTCGACGATCTCTACCCGGGCTGGGGCGGGCTCGAAGAAGGCAGCCGGTACCTCCGGGAGAACGTGCTGGCGAGCCAGGCGCCTCGCTGGCAGCGCTGGGACTGGGCGTTGGGGGAGCGGGCCGAGTGGCACGATGTGGACCCGTTCCGCCCGCTCGTGGTGGAAGGCTGCGGGGCGCTGAGTCACGAGAACCGCGCCTATGCGAGCTTCGGTATCTGGGTAGCCCTCGACGCAGAGACTCGCAAGCACCGGGCGCTCGCTCGGGATGGTGAGAGCTTCGCTCCGCACTGGGACGAGTGGGCGGAGCAGGAGCATGCGTTCGTGACGCGCGAGAATCCCGCCGCTCTCGCGGATGCGATTG
>JAODAY010000336.1 GCA_025463665.1 Microbacteriaceae bacterium | reverse complement strand
CGCCTCGTCGGAGCCGAGCTCCTGCAGAAACTGGTTACTCGGGAACCCGAGAACCGTGAACCCACGATCGCCGTAGGTCTTCTGCAGTTCCTCGAGCTTCTCGTACTGCGGCGCGAGACCGCAGCGCGAGGCCACGTTGACGATCAGCAGCACCTTGTTGTCGAACGCGGCGAGCGAAGTTTCGTCTCCGTCGATCGTCGTGATCGGGATGTCCGTGATTGTCATGATCTGACGATACGCCCGCGACCGACCCCGAAGATCGGCCACGACAAGTGCTCAGCGGTTGCTCAGCAACTCGGGCGACCGAACACCGAGTATGCCGTGCATGACGCGTCGGTCACCCTCGGAGCGCCAGCACGAAGGGCAGAACCGCGGATGCCCCGGCCCGCCGCAGCGCGCGCCCGGCGACGGTCACCGTCCACCGGCTGTCGACCAGGTCGTCGACGAGCAGCACGGGCTGACCCCGGGGCACCTCTGTGACCCCGAAGCGGTCCCAGACGCTCGCCAGCCGGTAGGCGCTGTTGCCGCCGGCCTCGCCGGTCGGGCCGCCGTTCTCGAGCGCCATCGCCCCGAGGTAGGGGAGCCGCCCCGCGTCGCTCAGCCCGCGGGCGATCGACTCGACGAGCAGCGGGTGCGAGCGCGACGGCACGCTGACGACCGCCGCCGGGCGCTCCTCCCACCGCCAGTCGGCGAGCACGCGCACGCACGCGGCGATCATGGCCGCACTCGCGGGAGCGTCGATCGCACCCGGGGCGAAGGCATCGCGCAGCGCTCCGCCCCAGCCGAGGTCGGTGAGCCGTGCAAGTGCACGACCGGGCGCGAGCCTCTCGCCGACGGCGATGTTGCCCTTCACCGGCACGCCGAGACGGTCCATTGCGTTCGGCCACTGCGCGCGCGGCTCCACGACCACCCCGACGCGGTCGAGCGAGTGCGCGGCGGTCGCCGTGGCATCCGTCTCGATGTCGGTCGGAAACCACGCGCCTGCGCAGTTGTCGCAGCGACCGCAGGGTACGGCGGTCTCGTCGTCGAGGGCGCGCTGCAGAAACTGCATTCGACACCCGGAGGGCGCGGACTCCAGCCGCTCGTAGTCGAGCATCGACTGCTGCTCCGCCTCGCGGGCCGCGGCGATGCGGGCGTAGCGCCCGGCGTCGTACACCCAGGGTTCGCCCGTCGCGATCCAGCCGCCCTGCACCTTGCGCACCGCGCCGTCGACGTCGAGGACCTTGAGCAGCAATTCGAGCGGGGTGCGGCGCAGGTCGACACGCGCCTCCAGCGCCGGCGTGGACAGCGGCGCGCTGTCGAGCTCCGCGATCACCGCGAGTGCCTTGTGCTCATTCGGCATCGAGGCCGTGGCGAAGTAGTTCCAGATCGCCTGGTCTTCGCTTCCCGGGAGCAGCAGAACGTCGGCGTTGTCGGTCGCACGGCCCGCGCGCCCGACCTGCTGGTAGTAGGCGACGGGGGAGGAGGGCGCACCGAGATGGAGCACGAAACCGAGGTCGGGCTTGTCGAACACCATGCCGAGGGCGCTCGTGGCGACGAGTGCCTTGACCTCGTTGCGCTTGAGCGCGCCCTCGAGCGCTTCGCGCTCGGCCGTGTCGGTGCGGCCGGTGTACGCGTGCACCTGGTGTCCCGCGTCGCGCAGCAGCCGCGCCGTGTCTTCGGCGGCCGAGACGGTGAGGGCGTAGATGATTCCGCTGCCGGGGAGGTCGTCGAGATGGGTGAGCAGCCAGGCCAGCCGCGCCTGGGCGGTCGGCAGACGCAGCACACCGAGCCGCAGCGATGCGCGCGCGAGCGGGCCGCGGATGGTGAGCACTCGCTCCTGGTCGGTGCCGGGGGCGGCGGCGTGGTCGAGCTGCTCGGCGACATCGGCGACCACGCGGCTGTTGGCGGTTGCCGTGGTCGCGAGCACCGGAATGCCCGCGGGCAGCTGGGCGATCAGGTCGCGCAGGCGGCGGTAGTCGGGCCGGAAGTCGTGGCCCCAGTCCGAAATGCAGTGCGCCTCATCGACCACGAGCAGGCCCGCGCGAGCGACGAGAGCCGGGAGCTGCTCGTCACGGAACGACGGGTTGTTGAGCCGCTCGGGCGAGACGAGCAGCACGTCGACCTCGTCGTCGCGCAGCTTCTGCACCACCTCGCTCCACTCGTGGGCGTTCGAGGAATTGATGGATACGGCGCGCACACCCGCCCGCGCCGCCGCCGCGACCTGGTCGCGCATCAGGGCGAGCAGCGGTGAGACGAGGATCGTCGGGCCAGAACCGCGCTGACGCAACAGCAGTGTCGCCACGAAGTACACGGCCGATTTTCCCCACCCGGTGCGCTGCACCACCAGGGCCCGACGGCGGTCGTCGACGAGCGCCGAGATCGCCTCGAACTGGCCCTCGTGAAAGTCGGCATCGTCGCGACCGACCAGGGTGCGGAGAACGGTCAGGGCGGCGCCGCGAGTGTCTGTCATCCCACCAGCCTGACAGGTACCGCCGACGCTGCCCAACACCGGCCACGGGTCACGAAGCGTGCGCGCAGCAACCATTGGGTATCGTTCTCACAGAACCACTGCAAGTGAACCGAAAGCGAGCGGATGCCCGACAGCCCGATCTCGGCGACGCCCTACGAGGTGCTCGGCGTGGCTCCCAGCGCGAGCCACGAGGAGTTGCGCCGCGCCTACCGCCGTCTCGCTCGCGAAACGCACCCCGACACCGGTGGCAGCGCGAGCAGGTTCGTCGCCATCCAGCTCGCGTGGGAACGCGTCGGCACGCCCGAGGACCGGGCGGAGTACGACCGCGGCCACGGCAGCCGGTTCGACCACCCGCAGCACGACCCGTGGGCCGCGCCGAGCGCCCGCCCGCGCCAGGACACGAGGCCGCCGGCCCGCTCGTACGGCCACCCGGGAGGCTGGCGGCGCGAGCGCTTCCTCGGCCTGATGCGGGAGTGGGTCGGCCTCGGCGCCCCGATTCCCGATCCGTACGACCCGGCCCTGGTGCGCAGTGCACCGCGAGAGATTCGCCACCTCCTCGCGGACGCCCTCGCCGAGGAGGCGACCGCGCGAGCGCTGTCGGCACTGGGGATCGGTTTCACGGTGTGGCACGACGTCTCGACCGGATACCCCGACGAGAAGATCGACCACGTCGTGCTCGGCTCGACCGGCCTGTTCGCGATCCTGTCGGAGGACTACGGCGCGCCGGTGAAGACCAGGGGAGGCGAACTCATCGGAGAGGCCCTCGGCGGCGACCGACCGGTGAACGACTTCGGGCACCGGGTGAAGGCGCTCTCGCGCGCGCTGCGCCTCAAGTTCACCGGGCTCGTGATCGTGCTGCCCGACGACGCCCTCTCCGAGCCGATCATCGACCTCGGCAAGGTGCGGGGCGCCGCCGCTGCCGTCGTGCGCCGCTCGTCCCTTCCCGCCCTGCTGCGCGAGGGGCTGCCCGGCTCGTCGCTCAGCGGCGGCAACGAGATCTTCGACGTGCGCACGAGGCTGCAGGCGGGCATCCGCTTCGTCGAGTGACGCCGGCCTCGGCGCTGCGTCGCGCCGCCCGCCGTCAGCGCACGTCGAACCGCGTGTCTCCGGCAACCGGGAGCTCGGTGACGTCGACATCGGCGACCGCGGCCGAGGGCGGGCCGACCGCCAGCCACGCGAGCAGCCGGGAGACGGCACTCGCGGGGCCCTCGAGTTCGACCTCGACCGTGGCATCCGGCCTGTTGCTGACAAAACCGCTGAGCCCCTGGCGCTGGGCCTCCGCTCGAGTGCTCCAGCGAAAGCCGACGCCCTGCACGCTGCCGCTGACAATCGCTCGCCTGCGCACCCTCTCATCGGCCATGCGCCACGGTAACCCACCGGTGAATCGCCCGACAAGCGCCAGCAGTCATGCGCAGCTGTGCGGTTGACTTGGCGCATGAATGCGGGCCTTCGCGGGTGAGCAGCACCCGAGACGCGCGTGGCGCACCCAACCGAGTGGCGGAGCACGACGAATAGAGTCGTACAATTTTTTAGTCCACCGTGGTCGCAAGGCCAGCAAGGCAGGTATTCTCATAAAAATCGTCAGCTACAACCTCCGGAAGAACGCGGCGAGCTCCGAGCTCATCGCGCTCGTGGACACCTACGACGCCGACCTCCTCTGCCTCCAGGAGTGCGACACGAGCCTGCTGCCCGCCACCCTGGGCACGCTTGCCCTCGCGGATGCCACGAAGCTCAACCGTCTAGGCCTCGCGGTGTACTACCGCACCGATCGATTCACGGCGCTCGAAACGAAGACGTTCGAGCTGAAGAAGTCGTTGCACGACCGGATGCTGTCGCCGGCCCACGAACGGCTCATCGGCACCAGGTTCTTCGACAGCGACACGGGACACGAATTCATCGCCGCCTCGTTCCACGCGGCTCCGCTGACGGCGCTCAACTCCCTGCGGCGCAACCAGATAACCGCCGCCCACGCGGCGCTGCGCGGCATGGGCGAAGAGCTGCCGACCGTAATGGTCGGCGACTACAACTACCCGATCTTCCAACGGGGCCTCGGCCGCCACATGCTCAAGTCGGGCTACGACCTCTCCTTCAGTGATCGACGCACGTACACGCGCTATAAGGTTTTCACGGGTCACTACGACTTCGCGACCTCCGTCGGCATGGAGATCGAGAGCATCGAGACACTGCCGGTCGGTGCATCCGATCATCTGCCGATCCTCGTCTCGGCGACGTCGATAGCGAAGGCCAAGGCGGCCTGAGCCGGCCCGCCGGCCACCACCAGACCACAGCACACGCATGGCAGTCGCGGCCATGGCGCACCACAACGAGGACCAAGCAATGCCAGACAATGCGACCATGACTGCCACCCAGCCCAAGAAGCTCTCGGTTCTCGCACTCGCGAGCGTCGTCGTCGGTTCGATGGTCGGGGCGGGGGTGTTCTCGCTGCCGGGCAACTTCGCCCAGGCGACCGGCGTGCTCGGCGCGATCGTCGCGTGGGCCATCGCCGGCGGTGGCACGCTCATGCTGGTCTTCGTCTTCCAGTCCCTCGCCACGCGCAAGCCGGCCCTCGACGCGGGAATTTTCGCGTATGCCAAGGCCGGCTTCGGCAACTACATCGGCTTCTTCTCCGCCTTCGGCTACTGGGCGAGCGCCTGCGCGGGCAACGTGACCTACTGGGTGCTCATCGGCTCCACTCTGGGCGCCGTCTTTCCGGCCTTCGGCGAGGGCAACTCCCTCGTGTGGATCGCCATCGCGTCGGTTGGCCTGTGGCTGTTCCACCTGCTCGTCATCAGGGGAGTGCGCGAGGCCGCGATAGTCAACGCCATCGTCACCGTCGCGAAGCTCGCGCCCCTCGTGACCTTCATCGCCATCGTCGCGACGGTCGGATTCAAT
>JAODAY010000308.1 GCA_025463665.1 Microbacteriaceae bacterium | reverse complement strand
TCGGTGATCTTCTCCGGGCCCCACGGCGTCATCCACACCCAGGTGATGCGGAAGGCTTCGACGACACCATCGAGGCACAGTGCCGTCTGCTCATCGATCACGTCGGTGAGCGGGCAGCCTGCGGAGGTCAGCGTCATGCTGATGATGAGCGCATTGTTCTCCTCGTCCCACGTCAGGTCGTAAATGAGACCGAGGTCGACGATGTTGACACCGAGTTCGGGGTCCATGACGTCTTTGAGTGCCTCCTCGACCTGGTCGAAGAGCGCCGGAGCGAGTGCTGTAGCCATGTGTCTACGCTACGCCGGTGGCGCTGAGGAAGCGATCGTAACCCTCGTCCTCGAGGCGGTCGGCGAGCTCGTGGCCGCCCTCTTCCGCCACGCGGCCGTCGACGAAGACGTGCACGAAGTCCGGCTTAATGTAGCGGAGGATGCGCGTGTAGTGCGTGATGAGCAGCAGGCCGAGGCCGGTGTTCTCCTTCGCGCGGTTGACGCCCTCTGAGACGATCTTCAGCGCGTCGACGTCGAGCCCGGAGTCGGTCTCGTCGAGAATGGCGAATTTCGGCTTGAGCAGCTCGAGCTGGAGGATCTCGTGACGCTTCTTCTCGCCGCCCGAGAACCCCTCGTTGACGTTGCGCTCGGCGAACGTCTTGTCCATGCGCAGGTCGGTCATCGACTGCTTGACCTGCTTGAGCCAGGGGCGGAGCGCGGGGGCTTCCCCGTCGAGCGCGGTCTTCGCGGTGCGCAGGAAGTTCTGCACCGTCACGCCCGGGATCTCTACCGGGTACTGCATGGCCAGGAAGAGACCGGCGCGTGCACGCTCGTCGACGCTCATCGTGAGCACCTCGACGCCGTCGAGCGTCACCGAGCCACCCTCGACGTGGTACTTCGGGTGACCGGCGATCGTGTAGGCGAGAGTGGACTTGCCGGAGCCGTTCGGGCCCATGATCGCGTGGATCTCCCCCTCGGCGATCGACAGGTCGACGCCCTTCAGGATTTCCTTCGTGCCCTGCTCTGTCTCGACGCTGACGCGGAGATCTTTTACTTCAAGTACTGACATGGTGTCTATTCCTAAACGGCGACGGAGTCGCTGTGGTCGATCGGGGTGGGGTCGACGAAAACGTCGTCGTCGACAATGGAGACCGTGTAAACGGGGACCGGCTCGTAAGCCGGAAGGGTGAGGGGCTTGCCGGTCGTGAGCTCGAACTTCGAGCCGTGCGCCCAGCACTCGAGGGTGTCGTCTTCGACGAAACCCTCGGAGAGCGAGATATCGCCGTGCGTGCAGGTGTCGCCGAGGGCGTGCACCGTTCCGGCGGAGTCCATCACCACGGCGATCGGCTTGCCGTCGACAATCACACGCAGCGCGGCGCTCGGCGACAGCTCCGACACGGAGCAGACCTTGGTTGCGGCGGACACTATGCGGCCCCGCCGTTCACCGCGGCAGACGATGAGGCGTTCAGCTCTGCGTCGATCGAGGCCTGCAGCCGCTGCTCGAGCTCCGGCTTGCCGATCTTCTGCACGATCTCGGTGAGGAAGCCGAGCACGACCAGGCGGCGGGCCTCTTCCTCGGTGATTCCGCGTGCCTGCAGGTAGAACAGCTGCTCGTCATCGAAACGGCCCGTCGCGCTCGCGTGGCCCGCACCGAGGATGTCGCCGGTCTCGATCTCAAGGTTCGGGATGGAGTCGGCGCGGGTCCCCTCGCTCAGTACGAGGTTGCGGTTCTGCTCGTAGCTGTCGGTGCCGGCGGCCCTCGGCCCGATGAGAACGTCGCCCACCCATACGGTGTGCGCGCCGAGGCCCTGGAGGGCGCCCTTGTAATTGACGCGTCCCTTGGTGTTGGCGCCCTCGTGGTGCATGTACACGCGCTGCTCGAGGTGCTGGCCGGCGTCGGCGAAGTAGAGGCCGAAGAGCTCCCCGTCTGCGCCTTCGCCCGCGAGAGCGACCGAGGGGTTCACGCGAACGACCTTGCCGCCGAGCGAGACGACGACGTGCCGGAAGGTCGCGTCGCGGCCGACGGTGACGAAGTGGTTGGCGAGGTGGAGAGCATCGCCCGCCCACTCCTGCACAGAGACGACCGTGAGGTGAGCGCCGTCCTCGACGATGATCTCGACGTTCTCGGTGAGCTGGGCCAAACCGGTGTTCTGCAGGATGACGCGTCCACGGCTGTTCGCGGTGCCCGTGATGATCGTGTGGGCGCCCCGCGGGCCGGACCCAAGCGACGAGCGGGAGATGGTGATCTCCGAGTGCTCCTCGCCGCTGACGGTGACCGAGAGGGCCTTCTCAAAGGCGTTCCAAGCGTTGGCCGACGCCTTCTCCTCGGCGGCGCCGACGGAACCGATGCGCGCGTCTGCACGGTCGATCCACTCGACGTCGGTGCCGTCGGTGTGAGTCGAGAGGAACGCGTACGGCGCACCGTCGAGCGCACCGTCGATGAGCGGGCGCACCAAATCGACAGGGGTGAGCTTCCACTCCGCCTCGCGACCGGTCACATCGGGATGTTCGCTCGGAACGTTGGACTTGAAACGGTCGGAACGGGTCTGCACGGGAACGACGCGTTCGGACGTGTTGCCCCACCCGCCGTCGCTGTGGGCCTTGAAGCCCTGTTGCTCAGCCTGTTCGGACGGGGAGGGTGCTGGTGTGACGACGGACATTTAGCCGGCAATTCCTTTCGACGCATGGAGAAAGGTCATCCGACACTGCCTTCCATGCTCATTTCAATGAGCTTGTTGAGTTCGAGGGCGTACTCCATGGGCAGCTCACGGGCGATCGGCTCGATGAATCCGCGCACGATCATGGCCATGGCCTCGTCTTCGGGCATGCCACGCGACTGGAGGTAGAACAACTGCTCGGCGCTGACGCGCGAGACGGTTGCCTCGTGTCCGAGTTGCACGTCGTCGACGCGGATGTCGATCGCCGGGTAGGTGTCTGAACGGGAGATGGTGTCGACAAGCAGTGCGTCGCAGCGCACGGTGTTCGCCGAGTGGTGAGCCGCGGCATCCACCCGCACCTCACCGCGGTAACCGGCGCGACCGCCCCCACGGGCGATGGACTTCGAGACGATCGACGACGTCGTGTATGGCGCCATGTGGATCATCTTGGCACCGGCATCCTGGTGCTGGCCGGGGCCCGCGAAGGCGACGGACAGGGTCTCGCCCTTGGCGTGCTCACCGACGAGGAAGATCGACGGGTACTTCATCGTGACCTTGGAACCGATGTTGCCGTCGATCCACTCCATGGTCGCCCCCTCGTGCGCGATGGCGCGCTTGGTGACGAGGTTGTAGACGTTGTTCGACCAGTTCTGGATCGTCGTGTAGCGCACACGGGCGTTCTTCTTGACGATGATCTCGACGACGGCGGAATGCAGGGAGTCGCTCTTGTAGATCGGGGCTGTGCAGCCCTCGATGTAGTGAACATAGCTGCCCTCGTCGGCGATGATGAGCGTGCGCTCGAACTGGCCCATGTTCTCGGTGTTGATGCGGAAATAGGCCTGCAGCGGGATCTCGACGTGGACGCCCTTGGGCACGTAGACGAACGAGCCACGCGTCCAGACGGCCGTGTTGAGGGCCGCGAACTTGTTGTCGCCGGCCGGGATCACGGTGCCGAAGTACTCCTCGAAGAACTCGGGGTGCTCACGAAGCGCGGTGTCGGTGTCCATGAAGATGACGCCCTGAGCCTCAAGCTCGGCGTTGATGGTGTGATAGACGACCTCGGACTCGTACTGGGCAGCGACGCCGGAGACGAGGCGCTTGCGCTCCGCCTCGGGGATGCCGAGCTTCTCGTAGGTGTCCTTGATGTCGTCGGGGAGGTCCTCCCACGACTGCGCCTGCTTCTCGGT
>JAODAY010000304.1 GCA_025463665.1 Microbacteriaceae bacterium | reverse complement strand
CACCATTCTCGACACCTGGTTCGCCTCCCCCGTTCTCGGCGCGCGCCCGGCGAGCATCGATCCGCACATTGTGCCGTCCGACCTCGAACCGCTGCTCGGGCCCGATGAGCGACGAGGTGTGCGCGTCGACTTCCTCACCGTCGAAATCGATCTGGATGCCGCGCCCGCCTCAACACCGGACGCCTACCTGCGCCTGCACCTGTTGAGCCACCTGCTCGTAGCCCCCAACACCATCAACCTCGACGGCATCTTCGGCTACCTGCCGATCGTGGCGTGGACGACCGCCGGCCCGATGCACCCCGACGACTTCACCCGGCTACGCCCGGTGCTGCAGCGCGCGGGCATCTCCGCCCACGGGATCGACAAGTTTCCGCGGCTGCTCGACTACGTCGTTCCCGCGCGGGTGCGCGTCGCCGACGCCTCGAGGGTGCGCCTCGGCGCGCACCTCTCCCCCGGCACGACGGTGATGCACGAGGGCTTCGTCAACTTCAACGCCGGAACCCTCGGCGCCTCGATGGTCGAGGGCCGCATCTCGCAGGGGGACGTCGTCGGCGACGGGTCGGACATCGGCGGGGGCGCCTCGATCATGGGCACCCTCTCCGGCGGCGGCACGCAGCGCGTCACAATCGGTGAGCGCGCGCTGCTCGGCGCCAACTCCGGCATCGGCATCTCGATCGGCGACGACTCGGTGGTCGAGGCGGGTCTCTACGTCACGGCCGGCACGAAGGTCGTCGTCGTCGACCCGACCATCACCGCGGGTGAGCGGCGCACCGTCAAGGCCGCGGAGCTCAGCGGCGTGCCCGGGCTGCTGTTCCGCCGCAACTCCCTCACCGGCGCGGTCGAGGTGCTCGCGCGCTCCGGCTCCGGGGTGCAGCTCAACGCGGCCCTGCACGCCTGACGGCGGCGCGGGCGGCCACCGGTAGCGGCAGCTGCGGCACGGTTCCGCGGCGGCGCGGCGCGGTTCCGCAGCTGTCACGCTCGTTGCGCGGGATATTTTCGCGAGCGCGGCAGAACATTCACCCGCGCGGGCGAAAAAACGGCGCGGCGACTGCAGGCCCGGCTACGGCACGGGCGGCGAGCTCGGCGGCGCGCGGCCTTAACGAACGGATGCCGCGGCTCTCGCACCCTCGGGGAACGTGAGCCGCGGCATCCGTTGTCGCTCTAGCGCTCGGTCGGCCAGGCGCGAGCCGGCTCACCCGTATAGAGCTGCTGCGGGCGCCCGATCTTCGTCGCGGGGTCGAGGTTCATCTCCCGCCAGTGGGCAATCCAGCCGGGCAGGCGACCGATCGCGAACAGCGGCGTGAACATGCGCGACGGGAATCCCATCGCCTTGTAGATGACGCCGGTGTAGAAGTCGACGTTCGGGTAGAGCTTGCGTTCCACGAAGTAGTCGTCGGCGAGCGCTGCAGCCTCGAGTTCTTTCGCGATGTCGAGCAGCGGGTCCTTGACGCCGAGGGCGGCGAGCACCTCGTCTGCGCTCTCCTTGACGAGCGTCGCGCGCGGGTCGAAGTTCTTGTAGACCCGGTGGCCGAAGCCCATGAGCCGCACGCCGTCTTCCTTGTTCTTCACCCGGTTGACGAACGTCGCGACGCTCTCGCCCGAGTCCTTGATCTCGCCGAGCATCTTGAGCACTGCCTCGTTCGCGCCACCGTGCAGCGGGCCGTAGAGGGCGTTGATGCCGGCGGAGACGGAGGCGAAGATGTTGGCTTCGGTGGAACCGACGAGGCGCACGGTCGACGTCGACGCGTTCTGCTCGTGGTCTTCATGCAGGATCAGGAGCCGGTCGAGAGCCTTGGAGACGACGGGGTTGACCTCGTACGGCTCGGCCATCGTGCCGAAGTTGAGCTTGAGGAAGTTGTCAACGAAGCTCAGCGAGTTGTCGGGGTAGAGAAAAGCCTGGCCGAGGCTCTTCTTGTGCGCGTAGGCCGCGATGATCGGCAGCTTGGCGAGCAGGCGCACGATCGACATCTCGATCTGCTCGGGGTCGCGCACGCTCAGCGAGCCCTCGTAGTAGGTGGAGAGAGCGGAGACCGCGCTCGACAGCACCGACATCGGGTGGGCGTTGTGCGGCAGGGCGTCGAAGAAGCGGCGCAGATCCTCGTGCAGCAGCGTGTGCCTGCGGATCTTCTCGTCGAAATCCGCGAGCTCGCTCGCGCTCGGCAGCTCACCGTAGATCAGCAGCCACGCCGTCTCGAGGTAGGTGGAGTTCTTGGCGACGGCCTCGATCGGGTACCCGCGGTAGCGCAGAATGCCCGCATCCCCGTCGATGTCGGTGATCGCACTCTTCGTCGACGCGGTGTTCACGAAGCCCTGGTCGAGGGTCGTGAAGCCGGTTTGCTTCATGAAGGTCGAGATGTCGATGCTGTCCCGGCCGTCGGTTCCCCGGATGACAGGGAACTCTGCAGTCCCCCCGGGGAAGTGCAGAGTGGCCGTTTCTGTACCTGGCGCGATGTCATTCACCCTTACAGCTTATAAGTCACGCAGCACCACTGGCGCACACCCCAAGACCCTACAAACAGCGTTGGAGAATACATACAACGACGACGGATGCCGCGGCCTCAGCCCCGGCGGGCCAGCCGCTCGACAGCGGCGTCGATGTGCGCGTCGCTGACCGTCAGTGCGATGCGCACGTGCTCGCGCGCCGATTCGCCGTAGAAGGTGCCCGGCACGACGAGCAGCCCGTCCTCTGCGAGTGCGGCGACCGTGGCCCACGCGTCCTCGCCGCGGGTGGCCCAGAGGTAGAGGCCCGCCTCGCTGTGGTCAACCCGGAATCCGGCCGACTCGACCGCAGCCTTCAGCCGGTCCCGCCGCGAACGGTAGAGCTCACGCTGCAGGTCTACGTGGGCCTCGTCGCCGAGCGCCGTGACCATCGCCGCCTGCACCGGGGCGGGCGGGATGAGGCCGGCGTGTTTGCGCACGGCGAGGAGCTCGGCGATGAGTCCGGCGTCTCCGGCGACGAAACCGGCACGGTAGCCGGCGAGGTTCGACTGCTTGCTGAGCGAGTACACCGAGAGCACCGAGTCGAGGTCGCCACCGGTCGCCCGGGCGTCCAGAATCGAGGGAGTCGGTTCATCCGCGCCCCAATTGAGCTCGGCGTAGCACTCGTCACTCGCGATGACCGCACCGAGTTCGCGGGCTCGGGCAACGGCGGCGGCAAGCCCGTCGACGCCGAGCACGCGGCCGTCGGGGTTGCCCGGCGAGTTGATCCAGACCAGCCTGGTGGCGTCCGGCCACTCCGCCGGGTCGTCGCTCGCGACGACGGATGCACCGGCGAGGGCCGCGCCGATGGCGTAGGTCGGGTAGGCCACCGTCGGATGCACGACGACGTCTCCCGCGCGCAGGCCGAGCATGAGCGGCAACCAGGCAATGAGCTCTTTCGAGCCGATCGAGGGGAGGACATGTGCGGCGGTGAGGCCGGTCACGCCCCGGCGGCGCGCGTACCACTCCACGATCGCCTCACGCAGCTGCGGCGTGCCTGCGACCTGCGGGTAGGCGTGAGCGTCGGTCGCCGCACGCAGCGACTGCCGGATGATCTCGGGTGTCGGATCGACGGGCGACCCGACAGACAGGTCGATGATCCCGTGCGGATGCCGCCGGGCGCGATCACCGAATGGGACGAGGGCGTCCCACGGGAAGTCAGGAAGGTCGAGCGGCACGCGCGCGGCGCCCACGCCTACTCGCTCGGGGTGTTGAGCGGTTCCGCCAGCACGATCGGGTGATCCTTGTGGATAACACCGATCTTCGCGGCGCCGCCGGGCGAACCTACCTCGTCGAAGAACTCGACGTTGGCCTTGTAGTAGTCGGCCCACTGGTCGGGAACGTCGTCTTCGTAGTAGATCGCCTCGACGGGGCAGACCGGTTCGCATGCACCACAGTCGACACACTCGTCGGGGTGGATGTAGAGCATCCTGTCGCCCTCGTAGATGCAGTCGACGGGGCATTCGTCGATGCACGCGCGGTCTTTCACATCGACGCACGGCAGGGCGATGACGTAGGTCACGGGGCGGGGATTCCCTTCGGGTCGGACAGTCCTACGATCCTATCCCGCGACCGCTGTGGCAATTTCGGCCACGCGAGCACGACGAATCCGATGGCGACCGGGC
Source organism: Microbacteriaceae bacterium (assembly GCA_025463665.1). Classification (GTDB taxonomy): domain Bacteria; phylum Actinomycetota; class Actinomycetes; order Actinomycetales; family Microbacteriaceae; genus Conyzicola. Next base: position 1,563 of record JAODAY010000304.1, on the reverse strand, counting down.
CGTAGACCCAGAAGTAGGCGATGTCGGTGTCGGGGATGAGCACTGATCCGCCCGTACTCCTCGTCGAGAGCAGGTTGACGACGGCGATGATCCCCACCGCTGCGGCCACCGCGGGCACACGGCTGTCGAGCACGATCCGCAGTCCGGCGAGCACGGTGGCGACCACGATGAGTCCCACGATGAGGCCGGTCGGGATGTCCACCGCGCCCACCGTCAGCACGACGCCGTGCGCGACGGTACCCAGAGCGCCGATCAGGGCGCCGAGCACGAGGGTGACGAGGGTGATCAGCACGCGCGACGGGATCGAGTGGTCGCGGAAGGTGCGCGCGGGAACCGCCGAGTCGGCACGACGGAAACGCTCGACGATGCCGACGGTGTCGACCTGCCCGCCCGACATCGTCACGGTGTCTCCGTCGAGGGTGAGTTGCGTCGCGTGGGCCCGGAGTGCCGCCTTCTTGCGGTCGAGCACGCGCACCACGTCGACGGTGATCGCGCCGCTCCCCGCGGGCGACAGTGGCTCGATGACGAAGAACGGAACCCGCATCGCTTCGGCGGCGCGGCGGCTGGCGAGGTGCACGAGCACATGGTCGGGGTGGCCGTAGCCGCCGTTCTCGTTGTAGCTCACGACGGCGTTCGCCTGCGTCGTCGCGATCACCGTCGCGATGTCGGCGACGACCTCGCCGAACTCGGCCGAGCACAGTGCGTCGTCGGTGAGTGTCGACAGGGGCTCCGGGCCGCTGGCGCCCCAGACCATCCCGGAGTCGGTGTAGCGACGCGGCGGCCGGTCGACCATGCGGGCATCGGCCGCGCCGAGGAACCGGTGGTCGTCGACGCCGAGCGCGGCCATCGCGGCGGAGAGCTCGAGCTCGCGGTAGGCGGCGAGAGCGGCCGTGTCCTGTAAGAGGTACTGGAGCGAGTCGGGGATGACCTCGCCCTGCTCGCCGCGCGTGCAGGTCAGCACCGTGACCTCGGCGCCACGGTCGACGAGCACCGCGAGGGTGCCTCCCGTGGCGATCGTCTCGTCGTCGGGGTGGGCGTGCACGAAGAGCACACGCTCCGGGATCCCCTCGAGGTGGCCGACATCCGGCGCGCTGCTGGGACTTTGCTTCACGATGGACAGGATAGGCGCTCGACGCTACAGTCTTCCGAGTAAGGTAAGGCTTACCAAAATCCACACGAAGAACCCGAAGGTGACATGCTCGCGACGCTAGTGATCGGCCTGCGCGAGGGACTCGAGGCGGCGCTCATCGTCGGCATCATCGCCGCCTTCCTGCGCCGCACGAACAACTCCCTCCGCGCGATGTGGTTCGGTGTCGCCGCCGCGGTCGCGCTCAGCATCGGTGTCGGCGTCGTGCTCGAGATCATCTCCGCCGACCTGCCGCAGGCGCAGCAGGAAGGCCTCGAGACGATCATCGGCCTCATCGCCGTCACGTTCGTGACCGGGATGATCGCGTGGATGAACACGCACGCCCGCCACATGCGCCGCGAGCTCGAGGCATCCGCGGAGCTCGCCCTGCGTGATGGCACGGCCTTGGCCCTGGCGGGGATGGCGTTCCTCGCCGT
>JAODAY010000038.1 GCA_025463665.1 Microbacteriaceae bacterium | reverse complement strand
CCCGCCGGGTGTGCGAGCCATTCCCGTCCCGGCCGATTGGCCGCCCGCTGCGCCCCGGTGCTCACGCGCCGAGCACGCGGTCGAGGTAGGCGTTGCGGAACAACCGGTCGGGGTCGAGCCTGTCGCGCACCGCGACGAAAGCGCCGAATCGGGGGTAGGACTGCGTGAGTGACTCCGCGTCGCGGTAGTGCATCTTTCCCCAGTGTGGACGACCGCCGTAGTTCTGCATGATCTGCTCAATCGTACGGAAGTATTCGTGCGGGTCTTCACGGAAGTAGCGGTGCACGGCGATGTACCCGGTGGGGCGGCCGTGCGCCATCGACAGCCACAAGTCGTCCGCAGCGGCGGAACGGACCTCGATGGGGAACGAGATGCGCCAGCCCTTGTCGGCGATGACGGCGCGGATGTCACGGAGGGCATCGGGCACGGACTCGAGGGGTATGGCGTATTCCATCTCGCGGAAGCGCGTCGTGCGCGGGGAGACGAATACCCGGTGGGAGTAGTCCGTGTACCGGCGCGTTCCCGCCGCGCGTGCAGCGACCTTGTTGATAGTCGGCGTGAGCGCCGGCGCGACCCGGCCGACGGTGAGGATTCCGGCGAGCACCCGGTTGGCCATGAAATCCTCTTCCCACCACGCGGCGAAGCGGCCGACCGGGCGGCGCTCATCGGTGATCGGCAGGCGGGTGTTGTACTTGCTCATCACCGTGTCGGTGTGCGGCCAGAGGTAGAACTCGAAGTGGTCGTTCTCGAGCACCCGTTCGCTCCAGGTGTCGGTGACGTGGTCGAATCGCTCGGAGATCTCGACGGCGCTGAGCAGGAAGGACGGCACGCACTGGATCGTCACGTCGACGACCACGCCGAGGGCGCCGAGTCCGAGGCGCACTGCGGGCAGCAGCTCCGCGTTCTCCGTCGGGCTCACCCGCAGCACGGCACCGTCGGCGGTGACGAGGGTTACGGCGCGCAATTGGGTGGAGAGCCCGCCGAATCGCATGCCGGTGCCGTGTGTTCCGGTGGAGGTGGCGCCGGCGATCGTCTGGCTGTCGATGTCGCCCATGTTCGCCAAGGCGAGTCCGTGGGGGGCGAGCAACGCGGGAAGCTGGTGCAGGCGGGTGCCCGCGCCGATGGTCACGAGGGTGCCGTCGACCGCGAGCACGCCGGCGACGGCGGCGAGGTCGAGCTGGATACCCTCGGTCGAAGCGATGGCGGTGAAGCTGTGACCGGCACCGATCGGCTTGAGGGTGGTGCCGGCGTTGCGGGCGATGTCGACGATCTCCACGACCTCGTCGACGCTGCGCGGGCGTGCAACGTGGGAGGGTGTGGCGCTCTCGGAGCGGCCCCAGTTCTGCCAGCGCGTGCCGGGCTGGAGGAGGGCCGAGCGGATGGTCGTCACGGGAGCAGGGTGGTGGTCATAGAAAACGCTTGCCGGTCATAGGAACAGCTTGCCGTGCCCGCGGTAGGTCGGCATGGTCGCCACGACGGTTTCGCCGTCGACGATCGAGTACTCGTCGAGGTGTTCGCTCGGTTCGCCGGCCTTGGTGTGGCGCAACCAGACCAGGTCGCCGACACGCAGCGCGGCCGCGCCCGCACCGCGCACGGGCGTCTGCACCTCGCCGGCCATCTCGCGCGGCACCATGCTGAGGCCCCTCGGCCACTCGAGCTTCGGCAGGCGGTCGTTGCCGACGGGCCCCGAGGCGACCCATCCCCCGCCCATGAGCCCGGCCGTCGCGGGCGAGGGCTTGCGCACGACGGCGAGGGCGAAGGCCGCCGCCGGAGCGGGGTGGAACTGCAGGTAGTTGTCGAACAGATGCGGGCCGAAGAGACCGGAACCTGCCGCGACCTCGGTGACCGCGGACTCCGCGACGCTCGACTCGAGCGAACCGGTTCCGCCGGCGTTGACGAACTCGAGATCGACGATGGAGCGCACGGCCGCGACCGCGGCGGCGCGGCGGTCGGCCAGTTCGCTCGCCGAACGGCGCTGCAACCAGCGCACGGGGACTCCGCGCAGCCGGCTGCCGCCGGGGTTGTTGACGACCCCGGCGATCTGCGCCTCGTAGCCCATCATTCCGACGAGGGTGAAGCCGGCACGGGTGGTGATCGCGGCGGCGACGTCGCGCGCCTGCCCCGCGGTGTGCAGCGGCGACCGGTACGCCCCGACATGGCCGAAGAGCGGCGTGACCCACGAGGCATCCAGCTCGAGGCACACACGGATGGTGGCGCGCTGCGCCGGGGCGACGACGGCGTCGATGAAGTCGAGCTGGTCGAGACTGTCGACCATGAGCGTCACGCGACTGGCGAGTTCGGGCGAGGCGGCGAGGGCTCGAATGGCGGTGCGGTCGGCGGTGGGATAAGCGACGACGACATCGGTGATCGCCGGTCCGTCTGGGCCATCGGTGGCGAGCCAGAGCGCCTCGGCGAGGGTGAAGCCGAGAACGCCGGCGTAGCCGGGAAGGGCCAGCACCGCGTCGAGGACGCCGCGCACCCGCACGGACTTGCTCGCGATCCTGATCGGGGTTCCGGCGGCGCGGTCGAGAAGGTCGTACGCGTTGTGCGCGAGGGCCGCGAGCGAGATCACCCCGTAGGGCGCATCGAGGTGCGCGGTCGCTGCCTGGAGTGATCCCCAGTATCCTGCGGGGTCACGCCACGGTGCGCTCTCCGGCCGGGTGATCTCCATCAGTCCACGCTTGTGATGGGGATGACGGCGAGCCCGCCGAGCGCGGCGGCGAGAGCCGACAGCACGAAGAGGCCGGTGAAGCCGGCGCCCGCTCCCGCGAATCCGGCGGCCGCAGTTGCGGCCGCGCCATCGAGGGAGCCACCGGCGAGGGACGCGCACGCGACGACGATGCCCGCACCGAGCAGCGGCGCCACCGCCTGCGGCACCGCGGTGGCGACGTTCATGATGCCGAGGTCCTTGCCGCGGGAATGCGCGTCAGGCAGCACCTGGGTGGCGAGCGCCTGGTCGACGGCCATAAAGCTGCCGTAGCCCAGGCCGAGCAGGCCGGCCGCGACGATCGCGACGGTGAAGTCG
>JAODAY010000298.1 GCA_025463665.1 Microbacteriaceae bacterium | reverse complement strand
CCTCGGCGCCTCGGACGACTGGGCCGGTTCAGCGGCTCCGAACGGGTGAAAGTGGTGACGTAGTGGTGACACGGTCAAATCCCTTAACCAAAAAGTCTCGGAAACCCGTGAGTTTCCGAGACTTTTTGTCGGGCTGACAGGATTTGAACCTGCGACCCCCTGACCCCCAGTCAGGTGCGCTACCAAGCTGCGCTACAGCCCGTTACCACCGCGAAACCTTCTCCGCGATTGTCACCTCGAAAGGCAACTCGAACAGCTTAGCGCAGCCGGGAACGCAGTTCGGCCCAAGAAGCCCCGAAGCCGGGATGTAGTGGCAAATTGTTTACCTCATCGACCGAAACCCACGCGAGCGCCTCGCTCTCCGCATCGCCGATCACCGGCTCGAACGCCGCCGTCGCCCGAACAACCACGGTCGTGTACTGCCAGAAGCCGAGGTCGAGCCTCGAGGTGAACAGCAGCTCCACGAGCGCCGGATCGACTCCGGCCTCCTCGCTCGCCTCCCGCAGTGCACCCTCGACGGGGCTCTCCCCCGCCTTGAGCGCGCCGCCGGGCAGCCCCCACGTTCCACCGAAGTGGCTCCACGCAATGCGGTGCTGCAGAAGCACTCCGCGCTCCGGATGCCACACCAGCAGCCCCGCGGCCCCGAAACGCCCCCAGTACTTGTCGCCGTCGGGCCCGTACACCCACGCGTCACCGCTGTCGCGAACGCGATAGGGCGGCAGGGGCGGGGGCTCGTCGCTCATCAGTCCAGACCGAAGAACTCGACGAGGTAGCTCGAGGCGTCGAAGCCGCTCACGGGCGAGATCGGCCACACGTGCAGCCCGTCCTCGATCGTCACCACCTCGAGGGCACCGTCCTCCTGGCACTCGTCGTAGACGGCGAGCGTGATGCTTCCGGAGGTCTCGCGGGAGGGGGAAGGGTCACAACCGTCGCGGGTGGCCCAGGCGGCCGCGGCATCCGCCACCGACTTGTTCGTCCACGAGCCGAAACGGGCGGCGGTGCGCGAATTGGTGGGGCCGCCGTCGTAGGGAACGGTGAGGTCGCCGGTGCCGTGCACGATGAGCACCGACGCGCGCGACTCCGACTCGCAGTCGCTGACGTTGAGCGCCCCGGCGACGACCGCGACGCCGGCGATGCGGTCGCCGAGCTCACACGCCAGCCGGTAGCTCATCATGCCGCCGTTGGAGAAGCCCGCGATGTAGACGCGGGACTCGTCGACGACGTACTCCGCGGCGAGGTCGGCGAGCACCGCCTCGATGAACGCGACGTCGTCGACGTCGTTGCGCAAGGGTGCCGCGCAGCAATCGCCGGCGTTCCAGGCCAACTGGCCCTCGATGTCCGCGGCCATAGTGCCGTTCGGGTACACCGCGATGAAATTGTTGGCCGCGGCGTACCGCGTGAGGCCGCTCGCCGCCTCGACCTTGGCGCTGTTGCCGCCGGCGCCGTGCATGACGATGAGCACCGGAAGCGGCATGGGAGACCCGATGACGGCGCTCTCGGGCACCCGGGCGACGTAGCTGCGGTCCTCACCGTCGACGGTGATGATGCGCGCGTCTTCGTCGTTCGAGAGGTTGAACTGGGCGCGTTGCGCGGCGTCGGCCGCGGCATCCGGGTCGGCGCATCCCGCGAGTGCGATGCTCGCCGTGATGAGCAGCGCGAAAACGGCGGTGACGAGCCCGAATCTGCCCCGGCCGCCTCTTATCACCGCCCTAGTCTAGACACCCGCCGCGGGCGGTACATCGCGCCCTAGACACCGACCAGAGATCGGGTCAGGATGCCGCGACGAGCTGCACGCGCATCGAATCCACGCGCAGCGCGATGGTTTCGCTCGCGACCCAGCGCTCACGCATGCGCGCCACCACCGCGTCGAGCTGCGGCTTGGTGAGACCCTCGACGAGGGCGAGGAGGACCACGAGCTCGGGGCCGGCGAGGCGGCTGTGCGGGTCTCCGGCGGCGAGGGCGACGGACTTCACCGCCGGCTCCCCTCCCGCGGCATCCGCGAACGCGTCGAGGACCGACTCGTCCTGGTAGCTGGGCGTCCAGGGCAGCGACTGGGCGATGGCCCACAGCGCCGGGCGGCGGATCACGAACTCGGTCACCGACTTCGGGTCGACGACCACGAGGTCGGTCTTCTCGTTCGCGGCGGCGAGGGCGACGCGCACGGCGGAGGCGGGCACCGGGCGGGCCGTCGGGTTCCATCGTCCCATCGACTCCACCGAGGTGAATACGGGCAGAACGTTGCGGCCGTCGGGACCCGCGACGGTGATGATCGACAGCTCCTGGGTCTTGTCGACGAGCTGGCCCCGGGCGTTCAGCCCGCTCTCGCCGGCGTGCGCGACGAGGGGAATGAGCAGGCGCGCCTCCCGCAGGGCGTCGACGACCTGGGCCTCCCCCGCCTGCTCCTCGCGGAAACGGCGGAGCGCCTCAATGACCTCGGCGGGCGCCGACCCGTTGTCCTGCGCGCTGTCGTTCGCCTCGAAGTACCGACCGGCCCACGGCGTGCCGGCAGAGTCCGCGGTGTTGGCCGGTTCGGCGTGCTTGGCCGGGTCGGCGAGGTCAGCCGCGTCGGGGTGGTGGTCGTGTGCGTCGCCGGGATTCGCTGCCACGGTCAGTCGCTGGCTACGTCGAGCGCTTCCGCGAGTGTGAAGGCCTTCGCGTAGAGCGCCTTGCCCACGATCACGCCCTCGAGGCCGAGCGGCACGAGGGTGCGCAGCTCGGCGATGTCGTCGAGGGAGGCGACGCCGCCCGAGGCGATGACGGGCTTGTGCGTGCGTTCCATGACCTTGGTGAGCAGGTCGATGTTCGGTCCGTTGAGGGTGCCGTCTTTCGTGACATCCGTCACGACGTAGCGGCTGCAGCCGGCGGCCTCGAGGCGGTCGAGCACCGTCCACAGGTCGCCGCCCTCCTGGGTCCAGCCGCGGGCGGCGAGGGTGGTGCCGCGCACGTCGAGGCCCACGGCGATCGCCTCACCGAACTCGGCGATGACGTGCGCCGCCCACTCGGGGTTCTCGAGCGCCGCGGTGCCGAGGTTGATGCGCTTAGCGCCGGTCTGCAGAGCGGCCTCGAGGCTGGCGTCGTCGCGGATGCCGCCCGAGAGCTCGATGTTCACGTTGCGGGGGGAGCTGCGGATGACCTTCTCGATCACGTGGCGGTTATTGCCACGCCCGAACGCCGCGTCGAGGTCGACGAGGTGAATCCACTCGGCACCCTGGCTGATCCACTCCTCCGCGGCGGCCTGCGGGTCGCCGTAACTGGTCTCCGAACCGGCGGCACCCTGGGTGAGACGCACGGCCTTACCGCCCGCGACATCCACTGCGGGAAAAAGGGTGAGGGCCGGGGTCCTATTGAACTCGCTCATTGCCATTCTTTCTTCAGGCCGGTATTGCATCGACGACGAGAGTGTCGCGGCAAGCATTCGATTCTACTGCCGGGCGGGGAGGCGCCCAGTTACAGTGTGCGGAGCCAGTTTCGGAGCAGCGCGATG
>JAODAY010000292.1 GCA_025463665.1 Microbacteriaceae bacterium | reverse complement strand
GACCTCGCCTCGGGTACGCCGATGAACCGCCTCGTGCAGGGCGAGGTGGGGTCGGGGAAGACCCTCGTGGCGCTGCGGGCGATGCTGGCGGTCGCCGAGTCGGGTGGGCAGTCCGCCCTCCTCGCGCCGACCGAGGTGCTCGCCCAGCAGCACCTGCGCTCGATCGTCAAGACCCTCGGCCCCGATCTCGCGGCTCGGCTGCGGCCCACGCTCATCACCGGACAGCTCCCCATCGCCGACAGACGCAAGGCGACGCTCGCGGCGGTCTCCGGCGGGGCGAGCATCGTCATCGGAACCCACGCCCTGCTCAGCGACAACGTCGGCTTCTACGACCTGGGCCTCGTCGTCGTCGACGAGCAGCACCGCTTCGGCGTCGACCAGCGCGAGGCGCTGCGGCTCAAGGGGGCCACCCCGCCGCACGTGCTCGTGCTCACCGCGACCCCGATTCCCCGCACCGTCGCCATGACGGTCTTCGGCGACCTCGACATCTCGACGATCTCCGAGCTGCCGTCGGGCCGCGTGCCGATCAAGAGCTTCGTCGTGCCGTACCAGAACAAGCGGCTGTTCGACCGGGTGTGGGAGCGCGCCGCCGAGGAGATCGCCGCCGGCCGGCAGGTGTTCGTCGTATGCCCCGCGATCGACGCGACCCTCGAGGAGCCGGGGGAGGAACTCGAGGAGATCGAGGAGTCGGCGAAGCCCGCCCCGGTCGCCAACGTCACGGATGTCTCGGCGGCACTCAGCGCGAACCCCGTGCTGGCCGGCCGGAGCGTCGAGGCGCTTCACGGCCGCATGCCCGGCGAGGAGAAGGACCGCATCATGCAGTCGTTCGCCGCGGGGCGCATCGACATGCTGGTGGCGACGACCGTGATCGAGGTCGGCGTCGACGTTCCGAACGCGTCGACGATGGTCATCCTCGACGCCGACCGGTTCGGGGTGTCGCAGCTGCACCAGCTGCGCGGCCGGGTCGGGCGCGGCGGGGTGCCGAGCGTATGCCTCTTCGTCACGCGCGCCGAGGACGGCACGCTCTCCCGGGACCGGGTGGAGGCCGTCGCGTCGACGCTCGACGGCTTCGAGCTCGCGCAGAAGGATCTCGAGCTGCGCAGGGAGGGCGATGTGCTCGGCAACACGCAGTCCGGGGTGCGGTCGAGCCTGCGACTGCTCAGGGTCGTGAAGGACGGCAAGCTCATCTCCGAGGCACGGGAGCTCGCGGCATCCGTTCTCGATCTCGACCCCGAGCTCGAGCACTACCCGGATCTGCGGCAGGCGCTCGCGCGTCGCCTCGACGCCGAGGCGGAGGCGTTCCTGGCCAAGAGCTGAGCCCGCCAGGTGCGCCTCAAGCGTAGGTGCGCCTCAAGCGCGGGGGTGCAAACTTCGGTCCTCCGTAGGCGCTCCGGCGAGCAGAACCTTGCCGCTCGGCCAGCGGATGCCGCGGCTCCGCCCGCGCGTCACCGCGGAGGGGCAAACTCCGGTCGTGCGGGGGCGGCATGCAGAGCAGAATCTTGCACCTCTGTGCGCGGCGCCCCACCAGCCGCAGCCCGCACACCCCGCCGCCGGTAGCTCCCCACGAGCACACCCACGACGACGGCCCCGCCCGCGATCAACTCGACCGGGTCGATGACCTCGCCGAACGCCATCCACGAGGCGAAGACCCCGACGATCGGCACGAGCATCGAGAACGGCGCGACGGTGCTCGAGGGATACCTCTTCAGCAGTCCGTTCCAGATGCCATACCCGACGAGCGTCGCGACGATCACGATGTACAGCAGCCCGAGCACCGAGGGCAGCGCCCCCAGCGTGACGCTCGTCATCAGGGTCTCGCCGATCAGGGCCGGTCCCTCGAGCCACAAGGAGAGGGCGAGCATCGGCAGCGGCGGAATCACCGACATCCACAGGGTCAGGTGCAGCGCGTTCGGCGCCTGCGCCCTGCGGGTGCACACGTTGCCGATCGCCCAGCCGAGCGCGCCGCACAGGGCGAGCACCACGGGCAGCAGCGCCGCCACCTGCGCGCGGTGGAACGCGATGGCCGCGAGTCCGAGCACCGCGATGCCGATGCCGATCGCCTGCCGGGCGGTGATGCGTTCCCGCAGCCAGACGCCGGCAATCACGACGGTGAACGGCGCGGACGCCTGCAGCACGATCGACGCCAGGCCGCTCGGCATTCCCGCCGCCATGCTCAGGTAGAGAAAGGCGAACTGCATCGTGCCGATGCCGAGACCCACGCCGATGAGCCAGTGCAGCGGGATTGCCGGACGTGGGACGAACAGCAGCGTCGGCACCGCGATAATCGTGAACCGCAGCGCGACCATGAGCAGGGGCGGGAAGTGTTCGAGGGCGATTGCCGTCGCGGGAAAGTTGAGTCCCCAGCAGACGGCGACCAGCACGGCGAGGAGGCGGTCGCGCATCAGCATGAGCTCCATCGTGCCGCCCCCGAGGGTGAAGGACTAGGCCCGGTTCATGCATGGTCTTTGTAGACTGCCTTCATGGATGTCGCCCAGCTCCAACTTCTGCGTGAACTCGCCGACCGCGGCAGCGTCACCCGGGTGGCGGAGGCCCTCGGTCGCTCACCGAGCGCGGTCTCCCAGCAGTTGCGCACACTGCAGCGGCAGGTCGGCGTGGTGCTCGTCGAGCGAGTCGGCCGGGGAGTGCGCCTCACCGATGCCGGGCTCGCCCTCGCCGCGAGCGCGGTGAAGGTGTCGACGGCGATTGCGGAGGCGGAGGCGACGTGGGACGCCTACCGCGAGGACGCCGCGGGCACCGTGCGCGTCGCGCTGTTCTTCTCGGCGTCGGAACTGCTCGTGCCCGGGCTGCTGGAGCGCCTGCGCCAGCACCCCGGCATCGTGCTGGAGGCCGACGACCGGGACATGGCCCAGGACGGCTTCGCGGCGCTCGCCGCCGACTACGACATCGTGATCGGCCACCGCTCCGACGACGTGCTGCCGCCCGAGCCCTCGGTGCTGCAGGTCGTGCCCCTGCTGCGCGAACCGCTCGACATCGGGGTGCCGCTCGACCACCCGCTCGCCCGGCGGTCGAGCCTCACCGTCGCCGACGTGATCGGCGAGGACTGGGTCGGGGTGCCGCCCGACTATCCGCTCGACCGGGTGCTGGCGGCGATGGCGGTGCGCGCCGCGACCCCGGCACGCGTCATCCATCGATCGACGCATCTGCCTCTCATCGAGAACCTCGTCGCCTCCGGTCACGGCATCGCCCTGCTGCCGCGCTACACCTCCAGGGAGCGCTCGGCCGGGCGGTTTCGGCTGGTGCCGCTCACCGACGTGCGCGCCGGTCGTCACATCGAGGCGTTGCTGCG
>JAODAY010000281.1 GCA_025463665.1 Microbacteriaceae bacterium | reverse complement strand
GGGAAGCCTCAACATGGTGCGGGTGAGAAGGGGCATGCCGCGGGTGATGTCCACGGAGATGACGGTGTCGGCCGCGACATCCGCGGGGAAGGCCTGAATCGTGTCGACGACCTTGTCCCACGCGATGACGACCTTCGCGCCGTGGTCCTCGAACTGGTGGCGCAACTCGCGCGGCGTGTAGAGCGGGTTGTGCTCGACGACGATCGCACCGAGGCGCAGCACGGCGTAGAAGGCGACGATGTGCTCCGGCGCGTTCGGGAGCACGATCGCGACGGGGTCTCCCGCGCGCACACCGAGCGCGCGCAGCCCCTCGGCGGCTCTCGTGATCTGCGCGCCGAGCTGACGGTAGGTCGTCGTCGCGCCGAAGAACTCCAGTGCAACGTTGTCGGGGAACTCGGTGATGGAGCGGTCGACGAGATCGTAGAGCGAACCCTCGGGGAGTGCGATCTCGTTCGGTACGCCTGGTGCATAGCTGGCCAACCAGGGCCGAGGGGTGTATGTGGTCACCGCACAACTCTATTTGTTCGCGAGCCGACGCCGATTCTCGGCGACCGACAAAACGCCGCGGTGTGACGGCCGCCTCATGCCGCCGCGGTCACCCGCGTCAGCTGTTGTCGAACGCGCCGACCGCCCGGTCCCACGACAGGGACTGGCCAATCTCGACCGCATGGTTGAAGTCCGCGCCGAGGAGGGAGACGTAGACGGGGCCAACCTGATGAACGTAGCCGAGGGTGTCTGCAGGGCCCGCACCCGTAAAGCGAAGAATCGCGAAGAGGTCATAACTGACCATCGCGATCCTGACGGAGGTGGCGGGCGCGAAAGGACTGGCGGGTATGCGCCGACTGGGGGAGATGAGTACCATCTGGTGAGGGTCCGACTTTCTCTGGGGGTCCCCCATGTGAGGGACAACCTTCAGTCAAGCGCACCGCGACGAATTGGCTTCAGCGTCTTGTGGTTCGAACGGGTGTTTGCTAGCCGCTAGACCTGGGAGCGCGGAGCTGGGGTGTCGCCGTGCGGTTCGCCCGTGAACTGCAGCCCCTGGGCGGTATGCGCCGAGAGAGTCAGAATGTCCAGCCACTCGCGGTTGATCGTCACCGGTTTGCTCCCGGAATAGCGGAAATAGAGGGGAATCGAGGAGTCGAGCCAGATACTGCTTCTTCCGTCGCCGACACTGGCGTCGTCCTTCCACGAGAAAAAGAAGCTCTCCCGCCGTCTCAGTTTCGAGCCGATGACCAGTTGCAGGTGAGCCATCGCTCGGTCATCGAACATGATTTCGATTCCAGATTCACCGTAGAGAATTTTTCCCATAATCGCTTCCTGTGTTGTGCACCCAGATCGAACACTAGACCACAGACTGACTCGGGGGAATACGAGCGGGCCTCGGGCGTGCAGCGCGCGCACGCGCGTTATGGTCCCGCCTCCTCGGCGGGAACCGCCGTGTGGGCCTCGCAGGTGCTCGGCGCGCGGATCACAATGCCGGCCGATCTCGCCGGCGGCCCGGCGTCGTAGTCAGCAGGGCGACGTGGTGAGTGGTCAGCGCCGGTCGTCGTTCCGCCGGTCGTCGCGCCCCGTGATCGCGAGGAGGCGGGTCTGCAGCGGCGCGTCGGCGGGCACGGGCACGGGCGAGGCGAACAGCCCGCTCGCCTCGAGGGTTTCCCGCTGGGGCGCGAAGACGCTCCATACCGCGCGCACGAGTTCCTCGTCGAGGCTCTCGTCTGCCCCCGTCGCTCGGGCGAGATCCCAGGCGTGGATCGTCACGTCGGCGACCTGCTCCCGCAGGTAGTCGGAGGTGGTGACAGTGTCATAGGACAGCTGCACAGGCGCGTCTGCCCGGCTGTTGTTCCAGGCGGATGTCGCGGCGAATGAGTACAGGCTCCACTCCTCGGTGAGGTCCTCCCGCAGCGGCTCAATGCTCGCCTTGGCCTGCGGAATCGACCTCCCCGCGAGCAACTGCGGTACCCACTGCTGTTCCTCGACGACGTGGCCGACGAGGTCGCGTACCGACCACTCGGTGTCGGGGGTCGGTGCGTCCCAGTCGGTGATCGCGGCGATCCGGCGCCCGAACTCCTCGTGGGCGCGGTGCTGCAGGCGCACCCAGTCGAAGTCGGTGTCCATGACGATGCTCCCTCTCGTCGGCGCGGTGCACGGCACGCCGTCGTTGTCGTCAACACTCGGGAGGTGCTCGTTCATTCCGCAGCTTCGGGGTCACAACAAGCGGCAACTCTCAGGGTACTCGCGGTTCGCCCGCTGCAGCAGGGTGCGATCGGGCGGAACCGACGTGCGGTCAGAACAGCGTCGGCGTGCCGATCGCGCGCAGCGCCGAGTCCGGCGGAAGCTCCTCCGCGATGATCGACGGCAACGGCGCGTTGCCGCCGCCGGGAGGGGCCAGCCACGCGCGTGCCGGGGCCTGCACCCCGCCGGTCGTCGGGTCCTCGACCCCGCGGGTGAGGCCGTGCGCGCGCAGCAGCGGCTGCATCTTGCGCGCGAGCCAGATGCGGTACTCCTTGGGGGCGTATGCGCCGCGCCCGTAGTACATGTAGCGGTACTTCTCGACGAGTTCGGGGTGCTCGCGCTCGAGCCAGAGCATGAACCATTCCTTGGTTCCCGGTTTGAGGTGCAGGGCGGTGTAGAGCACCGTCGTGGCGCCCGCCGCCTTGATCTGCTGCAGCGCCTCGTCGAGGTGCGCCCGCGAGTCGGTGAGGTAGGGCAGCACGGGCATCATGAACACGGAGCACTCGAGCCCCGCCTCGCGCACGGCGGTGACCGTCGCGAGCCGCGCCTTCGCGGTCGGGGTGCCGGGCTCGACCGACTGCTGCAGGTCGTCGTCGAAGATCGCGATCGACATCGCGATCGACACGGGCACGCGAGTGGAGGCCTCGACGAGCATCGGCAGGTCGCGCCTCAGAAGCGTGCCCTTGGTGAGGATCGAGAACGGCGTCTGTGACTGGGTCAGCGCCGCGATGACACCGGGCATGAGCCGGTAGCGCCCCTCCGCACGTTGGTAGGGATCGGTGTTGGTGCCGAGCGCGACGGCGGGAACCCTGTCCCGCTTCGTGCGCAACTCTTTCGCGAGAACCTCGGCGACGTTGATCTTCACGATGATCTCGTTGTCGAAGTCTTTGCCCGCGTCGAGCTCCAAGTAGGTGTGCGTGGGGCGGGCGAAGCAGTACACGCACGAGTGGCTGCATCCGCGGTAGGGGTTGATGGTCCACGCGAACGGCATAGCGTTGCTCGCGCCGGAGACATGATTGAGCGCGGACTTGGCGAGCACCTCGTGAAAAGTGATGCCGGCGAACTCGGGCGTCTGCACACTGCGCACGACGTTGCTGAGTTTGGCGAGCCCCGAGAGGGAGTCTTTCTGCTCGACCTCGATGGCCTGGCCGTCCCACCGCATGCGCACCCCCGTCTGTCGCTCCCATTCGAACACACGTTCGAGTGGGAGCGCAAGACTGCGTCGGCGCGTCGCGGATGCCGCGGCGGAGCGCGGACGTATTACGGCTGCAGAACGACCTGGATGTCGAGGGTGATCGTGACGTCGTTGCCGAGCGTAAAGCCGCCGGCCTCGAGGGCCGCGTTCCAGTTGACACCGAACGCGGTGCGGTCGATCTTGGTGGAGACCGAGGCGCCGGCCTTGACCTGGCCGTAGCCGTCGGTGATGATTCCGCCGAACTCGCCCTTCAGGGTGACGGGCTTGGTAACGCCGCGCAGGGTCAGGTTGCCGTCGATGGCGATGTCGTCGCCGTCCTGGCGAACGGCGCTGGAGACGAAGTCCATGGTGGGGAACTGGTCGATCGCGAAGAAGTCGCTCGTGCGCAGGTGTGCGTCACGGTCGGCCTGGTTGGTGTTCACCGAGGCCACGTCGACCGACGCGGTGATCGACGTCGCGGTGGGGTCTTCGGTCGTGACGACGGTGACGTCGAACTTCTCGAAGGTGCCGCGCACCTTGCTGATGGCGAGGTGGCGAACGCTGAACGTGATGTCGGAGTGGGTGGGGTCGAGGGCCCAGGTGCCTGCGACGTAGCCGGGGATCGTTGCTGCGGTGATGCTCATATGGATGTCTCCAGTGGTCGATGTACGGACACGGCGGTGCCCACAGATACATCCAAGCGCATGGAGTTGGTGGTTATTCCCAACCCGCTGGTTCGATTTCTGTGGTTGACCTTCGCCGTCGGCTCAGTGCTGCAGGATGACCGCGGAGTGGGACGGAAGAGCGAGGGAGTCAGCCGTGACGGCGGCCGCGGCATCCGTCGCCAGAATCACGGTGCCGGCGCGCACCGGCAGCTCGAGGTCGTCGGTGCCGAAGTTCGCGATGATCGAGAGGTCGTCGCGCTCGAGGCGGAACCAGCGCGCGTCGTCGTCGAAGGCGGCGCGCAGGTGCTCGAAGCTCGGGTCGGTGAGGGCGGGCACCGAGCGGCGCAGCGCGATGAGTTCGCGGTACAGCGCCACAAGCCGGGCGTGGTCGCCGTCGGCGACCTCGTTCCAGTCGAGCTTCGAGCGTTCGAAGGTCTGCGGATCCTGCGGGTCGGGCACGGTGTCCGGGTCCCAGCCCATGGCCTCGAACTCGGCGATGCGGCCCTCCGCGGTGGCCTTGCCGAGTTCCGGCTCCGGATGCGACGTGAAGAACTGCCACGGCGTCGATGCGCCCCACTCCTCGCCCATGAACAGCATCGGAGTGAACGGCCCGGCCAGGGTGAGCACGGCGGCGATGGCGAGCTGGCCGAAGTCGAGCTGAGCGCCGAGGCGGTCACCGATGGCGCGGTTGCCGATCTGGTCGTGATTCTGGTTTGCGACGACGAGCCGCCAGGACGGCATCCGTTCGGTGTCGATCGGCGTCCCGTGGAGGTCCCCCCTGAATGACGACCAGGTGCCGTCGTGGAAGAACCCCTTCGTCATCACCTTGGCAAGCGCGTCGAGCTTCGCGAAGTCG
>JAODAY010000277.1 GCA_025463665.1 Microbacteriaceae bacterium | reverse complement strand
AAGCTCGACACGAAATGCTTCGCCTCGCCGAGCTGCAGCTTCGACGCGATCTCCTTGTGGGTGACTTCGGTCGCCGTCGCGGTGAGCGCGATGCGCGGCACGGTCGGCCAGCGTTCGTGCAGCATCGACAGTTGCAGGTAGTCGGGACGGAAGTCGTTGCCCCACTGCGACACGCAGTGCGCCTCGTCGATGGCGAAGAGGGCGATCGTTCCGCGGTCGAGCAGCTCGGCGGTCGAGGAGACCCGCAGACGTTCGGGTGCGAGGTACAACAGGTCGAGTTCGCCGGAGAGGTAGGCGTTCTCGACCTCGCGCCGCTCGCCGGAATCCTGCGTCGAGTTAAGGAAGCCGGCGCGCACACCCACGGCGGTGAGGGCGTCGACCTGGTCCTGCATGAGGGCGATGAGCGGCGAGATGACGACGCCTGTTCCCTCGCGCACGAGCGAGGGAATCTGGTAGCACAGCGACTTTCCGCCACCGGTCGGCATGAGCACGAGGGCGTCGCCGCCCGAGACGACGGTGTCAATGATCTCCGCCTGCTGATTGCGGAACGAGTCGAAGCCGAACACGCGCTCGAGCGCCTCGAGCGAGGTCGGCGCCGGTCCGCTCCGGCGAGCGCGAACAGCGGATGCCACGGCGACCGTGGCGGAAGCCTCGACCGTCGCGGCGCTCGACGCCCGCCCGCCCGAGAGGTTCGCAGCGTACTCGTCGAACGGCGGCTCCTCGAAGGGGTCGAACGGAGGTTCCTCGGTCGGGTCCCAGGGGATGTCAGCGTTCCATGTCACCGTGCGAGTTTACCCGGGGCTCCCGACGTTCGGCTGGGTCTGTGGACCGTCGGTGAGCGGGACCCTCGCGGCCGCGGCGAAACGGGCCGTCGCCGCCCGCTAACGTGAATGCATGCTCACCGTTGTCATCGGCATTTCCAGTGCCCTCGTGTTCGGCGCCGCCGACTTCTTCGGCGGCCTCGCCTCGAAGCGAATGAACCCGGTGCTCGTCACCGCAATCGCCGCCCTCACCGGCCTGGTGGTGCTGCTGGTCGCCCTCCCCATCGTCGGAGGCGAGTGGTCGAGCGAGACCGTGCTGCTCGGTGCGCTCTCCGGGGTCTCCGGTGCGGTGGCCATCGGCCTGCTCTACGCGTGCCTCGCCGTCGGGCCGATGAGCATCCTCTCCCCTCTCACCGCGGTGGTGTCGGCGATCGTGCCGCTGAGCATCGGCCTGCTCGAGGGCGAACGTCTGCGCGGGATCGGCTACGTCGCGCTCGCGCTGGCGCTCGTGGCCGTGGTGCTCGTCGGCTTTGTTCCGGAGAGGGGCGCCGTGCGCCCGTCCCTCCGCGGCATCCTGATGGCGTGTGGGTCCGGAATCGCGATCGGCCTTTTCCTCGTCATCATCGACAAGACTCCGGATGACTCGGGACTCGTGCCGCTGGTGGTGAACCGGGCCGTGAATGGCGCCATCATGTTCGCCATCGTGGGCGTTCTGGTGCTGCTCCGGCGTCACCGCCGCTCGAGAGTGTTGCGCAACGGCGGTCTGGATAACCGCATCGAGACACGCGCCTGGCGTCCGGCCCTCTCCCTCGCGATCACCTGCGGCGTGATCGACGCGGTGGCGAACACCGGCCTTCTCATCGGTGTGCGCCTCGGCGAGCTTTCGGTGATGGCGGTGCTCACCGCCCTCTACCCCGCCGGAACGATCATCCTCGCGGCGATCGTGCTCAAGGAGCGCATCGCACCGGTGCAGATCGCGGGGCTCGTGTTGGCCATCGGCGCCGGTGGGATGCTCGCCCTCGCCTGAGCGGGTGCGTGCCTCGCGACGGTTAGTAGACCAGCACGGGCCACGGCCAGCCGGTCGACGAGCCCGCTACCTGACCGTTGCCTGCATAGGCCGACGTCAGCAAGTGCAGCCCTCGGCCGAGCTTCGGCAGCGTCACCGTCGCCCTGCCGCGGTCGTCGACGTCGAGGGTCACCGTGGCGATCGGACGACCGAAGTCGTAAATCGTCACCTCACCGACAGGCACCGCGCCGCTGGCCCGCACGATCACCGTGTAGGAGATGATGGCGTTGCGCGAGGCGAGGAGGCGGTCGGCCGATCCGGTCGTGCTCGACGCGATCGTGGCCACCGTCACGGCCGCCGACGTCGCCGAGCCCGGGAGCGCGCCCTCCGCGGTCGCGGTCGCCGTGACAGTAATGGTCGCACCGGCGTCGGCCGCGGTCACCCGGTAGCTCGAGTTCGTGGCGCCGTCGATCGGCTCGCCGTTGCGGTTCCACTGGAAGGCGAGGGTCGGGTTGACGACACTCCAGGTTCCGCCGGTCGTGGTGAGCGTGGATCCGACTCGCGGCGTTCCGGTGATGGTCGGCGCCGTGACCGCTTCGATCGGCTGGGCAGAGACTGCGACCTGGAGCGGCACGTCGATCGCTGTGCCCGTCTGCGGCACGGTGACCGTGAGCACCAGGGTGCCGGCGGCCGTGGCATCCGGAATCGTGATGGTCACCGAGGCCCTGCCCGACTCGTCTGTCGTGTCTACGATCGCCGGGTCGATCGGTGCCGTGCCGAGCTCGACGCCGCCTGCGCTCACAACGACGCTGCCCGCTCTGGGTCCGTCGTTGCTGAACAGCAGCGACGACAGGGTGAGGGTCACCTGCTCACCCGGTGCGTAGCCGTCGGCCGAGGCGGGGGCCGTCACCGAGACACCGACCGACCGCTGCGCGTAGTCGGGGCCCGCGACCGGGTTCGCCTCGAAGTAGTCGACCATGCTCTGCAGGTCGACGCGTCCGGAGTCGGCGGCGTTCGCCCCCTGCGCCAGGGTGGTGAAGCTGTCGCCACCCGAGGCGAGGAACGAGTTGACCGTGACCGTGAACGTGTCGCTGGGCGTGACCAGCACGTCGTTCACGTAGATCGCGTCGATGTGGTCGCCGACCGGAGCCCCGGGGTCGTAGGTGTACTCGAGCGCCTCGCTCACCCCGAGCTTGAGGAACGGACGCGACGCACCCGCGGGCTGCCACTGCTCCTCGAGCACCGACTTGAGCTGCGCGCCGGTGAGGTCGAGCGTCACGAGGGTGTTGGCGAACGGCTGCACCGCCGCCGCCTCCCGGAACGACACGGCGCCCTCGGGGTCTCCCGCTCCGGATGACGCGAACTTCAGGTCTGCGCGAAGGCCGCCCGGGTTCATCAGCGCGAAGTCTGAGTCGGCGCCCGCGTCGAGGATCGCCCACTGCTGCACGTCGGCGACGAAGTTGCCGAGGGTCGATTCTCCGCCGCGGTTCTCGGCGAAGGTCGCGCCGGTCTGCCTGGCCCGGTTGAAGTCGCCGGTGATCTCGCCGACCTTGACCGCGCCCTTGACGTTCGCGACAGCCACCGCGTCGGAGACGATCTTG
>JAODAY010000363.1 GCA_025463665.1 Microbacteriaceae bacterium | reverse complement strand
TGGTCAGCTGTCTTAGAGAGTCCTGTGAGGGGCTGGTGGACGCTGGAGACATGAGCCCCGACATCCCACCGCGCACCGTCTTCCTCCAAACGGCGGTACCAGCGACACTCGCCATCGCCGTGGTGATCGCGACCGGATTCGCCCTGGCAGCGGCGACGGGGATGACGGCGGTCGAGATGGACTTCCTCCGCACAGTGAGCACGCTCCACACACCTCTCCTCGACTGGCTCGCTCTCGGGATCAACAGCGTTTTCGGACCGCGGATTGCCATGGTGCTCGTCCTCCTCGGCGCGATCGCGGTAGCCGGAGCGACACGGCACCTGTCGTCCGCCGCGTACTTCGTCGCAGTCGTCACCGTGCCCTGGCTGAGCAACGAGGTGGTGAAGAATATCGTGCACCGCCCACGGCCCGACATCCCTTCCCTCGCCCACCCCCTCGTATTCGAACCCGGCGGCTTCGGCTACCCGAGCGGGCACACCACGTTCGCCACCTGTCTCGTCCTCGGCGTAGTCCTCGCCGCGCGCTGCGGCCGCGGCCGACCCGCACTTGTCGTTGCCGCCGTGTCGGTCTCGCTGGCCACCGCCGCCTCGCGCGTCTATCTGGGCGTGCACTACCCCACCGACGTCATCGCATCTATCGTGTACTCGGTTGCCGGTGTCGCGGTGGTCCATTCGGTCTGGACTCTGCTCGTGGTGCCACACTGGAGCGGACGTCGGCTCGTCGTCGACGAAGTGCCCGCCCGATCAGGAGTACCGGATGCCCGCTGAGACCACAGTGCGTCCGCGCCTCCTGCTCGTCGAAGACGATCCGCACCTCGGCCCGATGATCGCCCAGGTGTTGGCGGAGGTGTACGACGTCACTCTCATCGCAGACGGCGTCGCCGGCCTCACGTCGGGTCTGACCAATGAGTACGAGGCGATGGTCATCGACCGGCGACTCCCGTCCCTCGACGGGCTCGCTGTCGTCGACGGGTTGCGCCGGAAGCTGGTGACCACGCCGATCCTGCTGCTGACCGCTCTCGGAACCGTCCGGGACAAGGTGGACGGCCTCGACACCGGTGCCAACGACTACCTCGTCAAACCCTTCGAATTCGAGGAGCTGTTCGCGCGCCTTCGCGCTATCCGCCGGGTCTTCACCGGGGAGGGACGCACCCTCCTCGTCGGCGGATGGGAGTACTACCCCGACAGCCGCACGATCTACTCCCCCTACGACGGTCGAATCCTGCTCACCTCGAGGGAGAACGATCTTCTCAAGCTCCTCGCCGAGGCACCGCACCGCACCTTCTCCCGCCAGCAGATCCTCGCCGCCGTCTTCAGCGCCGAAGACACGGCCGGCACCGTCGACACCTACGTCCACTACCTCCGCCGCAAGACCGACACCGACATCGTGCTCACCGTCCGCGGACAGGGCTACCGTCTGGGGCAACCATGAGCTGGCGTCCCGCACCATCGTCGACAGCGACGTCTTGGCCGTCCGCCGGGCCTCACGCATCGTTGGCGCACGAATAGCCATCGTCTGCACCGCCGTAGTGCTCGTCGTCATCGCCGCGGTCTTCCTGTACATCCTTTCCGAGATCTCCCCCGCGGAATTGTTCGAATCCGTGCCGACACCGACAATCTGAAAGTCGGCGCGGTCGAGCTGCTCCGCGGTGCAGCCGTACTCGGCCTCGCCCTCATCGCCCTCGCCGGGGTGATGAGCTGGTACGTCACCCGCAGAGCCGTGCAACCCCTCGGCGACGCCCTGCGGATGCAACGAGCCTTCGTCGCCGACGCCAGCCACGAACTGCGCACCCCGCTGACTGTGCTCGACGCGCGGCTCCAGATATTGCAACGCACCCTGGTCGACGGCGACCCGTCGTCAGAAGTCGTCGCCGAGTTGCGGCGGGACGCGAAATCGTTGATCAACATCGTCAACGACCTACTCGAATCCGCCGAGATCGAGGGCCTCGCACCGACCAAGCATCAGACGGCCGACGTGGTGGGCGCCGTGGACGACGCCGTCCAAAGGATGTCGCTCATCGGCGCGGAGAAGCAAATCAGGTGACCCTCGCCGCGGACACGCCGGCGAGTTCTTACGTGCCGTCGTCCAGCATCACCCGGTGCACGGTTGCCCCGATCGACAACGCGCTGCGCTTTGCCCCGCCGCATTCCACAGGCTCCGTCGAGGTGGTTGTAACATCCGAAGTGATTTCTGTTATCGTGCGAGACAGCGGGCCGGGTATCCAAGGGATCGACCCGGCGCGCATCTTCGACCGGTTCGCCCACTCCGGGGCGGCCGTCGACGGTGGCGGCGACGGCAAGGCCGGCTTCGGCATCGGCCTGTCCCTCGTCCGCGAGATCGTGGTTCGGTACGGCGGGTCGGTCGACGTCCTGGACAGCTCGAGTACCGGAACGGCCATATCCTTCACGGTTCCACGATCCAGCGGGTGAGGTGCGGCGTCAATTCTTAGGTGCATCTGAGAACAGCCAGGGTTGGCTGTGAGCATGGCGCTTCACACGCACACTCGGCTCACCGGCACGACTCGTGGTGCGGACTCTGCTCGCGAGAACCGATTCCGGCTAGTAGTCGCCCTCGTCTCATCCGCGTCCGCCCTCGTGTCGCTGACCGGCTCGTGGATCCCCTCGTTGTGGGGCGACGAGGCGGCGAGCATCATGTCAGCCACCCGGAGCCTTCCCAGCCTGTTTACCATGCTCGGTTCCGTCGACGCCGTCCACGGCGCCTACTACCTCGGCCTCCATTTCTGGGTGGAACTGTTCGGCGCTTCGCCGCTATCCGTCCGCCTTCCGAGCGCCTTGACCGTCGGGGCCACGGTTGCCGCGGTGATGCTCGTGTGCCGTCGGCTCGGCGGCATCCGAATCGCTGTCGCTGCGGGTGTCATCTGCGCCGTCATCCCCCGCGTCAGCTACATGGGAAGCGAGGCGCGTTCCTCGGCTGTCGCGACCGCGTTCGTCGCCTGGCTGACCGTGGTGCTCCTCGAACTGCTTCGCCGTGGCACACCGACGGCCCGCTGGTGGATCGGCTATAGCGCTCTTCTGGCCGTCGGCACCTACGTGTTCCTATACGTCATCCTCCTCGCTGTGGCTCACGCCGTCATCCTGCTGTCGGCCCGAGCCGGCAGAGACTTCGTCAAGCGGTGGACGGCGTGCGTGGTCGTGGCGGTGCTGGCCGCCTCCCCCGTGGTCTTTCTGGCTGTGAACGAACGCCGGCAGGTGGCCTTCCTCGCGCACCGCGACGTGATCACCCTGCCGAAGCTCGCCGTGTCCCTGTGGTTCGGGCAACCCATATTCGCCGCCGTCGCATGGGCACTACTCGCCTGCGCCGCCGCAGCGGTCTTCGTCGGCTGGCGCAGACGTGTGTCCCGAGACGATGATCGTGGGTTCGGGATGCCGCGACTCGAGACAGTCGCAGCCGCCTGGCTACTCGTCCCCTCCGTCCTACTCATCGGCGGTTTCTCGATCGTGCCCGTCTACACCGCCCGGTATCTCTCCTTCTGCGCACCAGCGGCCGCAATCCTCATGGCCGTCGGGCTCGACTGGGCCGCCCGCGGACGCGCCCGGTCCATGGCCGCCGCGCTGGTCGTCGTCATCGCCTGCGCGGCGCCGGTCTGGCTGTCTCAGCGCCAGCCCCACGCGAAGAACAACAGCGACTTCGCCCAGACCAGCGCGATCATCGACGCCCACGCCTCCGCCGGCGACGCCGTCGCATTCGACGAAAGCGTACGACCGTCCCTGAGGCCGCGCCTCGCGATGCGCCTCTATCCCGAGGCGTTCGCCGGCCTGCGTGATATCACTCTGCACGTCCGATACGACGCCGGTGCGAGCTGGCACGACACCGCCTACGACCTGCACGACGCTGCGGCTCAGGGCCGCCTCCGTGGGGTCACCCCCGTGTGGTTCATCGAATATTCCGCCAGATCGGCTCACAACGCTGCAGACGAGGCCGCGCTGGAACATCTCGGCTTTATCCGAGCCGCAGAGTACGCCGCCCATCGGAGCGTGGTCTACGAGTACGTCCTGCCACGACGCTAGCGGGCGGGCAAAGTCTTCGCTTCCCCGAGGAGGAACGCGGTGGTGGTGGCCGACACGGCACCGGCCGCCAAGAGCCCGGCGAGCACTGTGACTTGGAAGATGCCAGCCTCGACCGGCGACGCCCCGGCTAGAAGCGCTCCCACGAACGCACCCGGGAGTGTGACCAGGCCGGTCGTCTTGGTCTGGTCGATTGCGGGCCGCAAGGCTTCGACGACCGCTAGACGGGCAATGTCTTCGACCGCCTGCCGCGGTGTCGCCCCGAGTGCGAGCCAGCCCTCGATCTCGTTGGAGCGGTGCACCATCCCCAGCCAGAGTTGCCGCCCCGTCGAGGCTGCAGCGGTCATCGAACCGCCGACGACGATTCCGGAGAAGGCAAGAACGTATCGAAGCGACAGGTCGAAGGCTCCGGTGCCGAAGACGACCGCTATGGTGACGACCACGCCGCCGGAGATCGCGACCGCTACTGGCACGATCGCGCGAGGGAAGTCTCGGAGGCGGCGCGCGGCCGTGGCCGTGGCCGTGCCGAACATGATGAGAAGCATCGCGGCGCCCGCCCACACCTCGGTGAGCGCGAGCCCCAACAGCGCGCTCACGAGGGCGAGTTGGACCGCCCCACGCGCTACGGCCACGACAGCGGTGACACCGAGATGCACGCCGGCGACCCGGAGCGTGACCACCGCGATGGCGACGAGAAGGGCGACGCTGACG
>JAODAY010000254.1 GCA_025463665.1 Microbacteriaceae bacterium | reverse complement strand
GGACCGTGGACCCAGATGTGGCCGGCCACGACCGCCAGCATGGCGAACACGCGCAGTGCGTCGAGGGGCGCGGAGCGGGCTCCCGGTTGGACTGAGCGCACAGGATCATCCAACAATGGCAATGATTTCTCACCGGTTCCACCGACGCGGCGGCCGCTGCTCATGGTTTTCCCCGTACTCCTCGGTGGGTCATCCTTCGGTGAATGCGAGCGACCGAACTACGGCGCTGCGGGGACCCCAGAAAAATGTCGCAAAGAGAAATCGTTGCCACTAGGGCCTTGACCCGCTCGGGCTTTCATTCTGCGACATCAACCGTGGATTTGCGCCTGGCCGCTGTTGCCCGGATGAGGATGGGAACGACTGAGATCACGACGATGCCGATCAGTACCAGGTCGATGTAGCGTGCTGCGAAGTCGGCCACTCCCGAGATGTGGGCCAGGCCGAGGCCGAGGAGCACGACGAGGAGTGTCCAGACGGCGCCGCCGACGACGTTGAACATCGTGAACAGGTGCCGCGGCATTTTTCCCACTCCCGCCGCGACGGGGGCGAAGGTGCGCACGACGGGCACGAAGCGGGCAACCGTCACTGCTGCAGGGCCGAAGCGGTCGAAGAACCCCTGGGTGCGCGTGACACTCCTCTTGCTGAACAGTCCGGAGTCGCGGCGCTCGAAGATCCGCGGTCCGGACCGTCGCCCGATGAAAAATCCGACCTGGTCTCCGAGGACGGCGGCGAGTGCGATGGCGGGGATGACGACCCACAATGGTTGGCTGATGACACCGCTCAGCGCAAGCACGCCCGTGAAGAACAGCAGGGTGTCACCGGGCAGGAAGAAGCCGATGAGCAATCCGGTCTCCGCGAAAACGATGCCGCAGACGACGAGAAGCCCCCACGGGCCCGCGCCGGAGATGACGGATTGCGGATCCAGTACACCGGACCTGAGGGAGGTCGAGAATTCCATGGCAACCATCATCGCTGGGCTGCTCTAAGGAAGATCGAAGAATCGGGATGGGTCTTCTGTGCAGAGTCGCTTCTGTTAAGAGTCTTAGACCAGTACGTGTTCGCTGGCGTCAACCACTCTCGTCGAAGGAGCCAGCCATGAGTCATCCGCCACTCGTCACCGAGCCACGCACCCGTCGGATGTTGAACAAGGTGCCCGAAGTCACCCTGATCTTCTGGGTGATCAAGGTTCTCGCAACCACCGTTGGTGAGACGGCCGCCGACTATCTGAACGTCGACCTTGGTCTCGGGTTGACGGTCACCTCGATCGTCATGGCCGTGCTTTTGATCGCCGCGCTTATCGCCGAGTTTGAACTGCGACGCTACGTCCCGGCGGTGTATTGGCTGTCGGTCGTGCTGGTCAGCGTCGTGGGTACCCTCATCACTGACAACCTCACCGACAGTGCCGGTGTGCCGCTGTGGATCACCACCGTTGTGTTCGCTGTTGCGCTCGGCGTGACCTTCACCGTTTGGTTCGCCCGGGAGAAGACCCTGTCGATCCACTCGATCTTCACCACCCGTCGAGAGACCTTTTACTGGCTTGCGGTGTTGTTCACCTTCGCCCTCGGCACGGCCGCCGGCGACCTCGTCGCCGAGAGCCTGAACCTGGGCTTCTTCGTCGCCCTGCTCGTCTTTACCGCGGCGATCGCCGTAGTCGCCGTCGCCTACTTCGTCTTCCACATCAACGCCGTGCTCGCCTTCTGGACGGCCTATATCCTCACAAGGCCGCTCGGCGCCTCCACCGGCGACCTCCTCTCCCAGCCCACTGCCGACGGCGGACTGGGGCTCGGCACCACCGGCACGAGCGCTCTGTTCCTCGTCATCATTGTCGCCTTGGTCATCGTGCTCACAGTGCGGAACCCGAAGCTCGATACGCCTCCTGCCGCCGCTACGGAACAGGGACGACCGTTGCCCTGGCGGCGCTAGTCAGTCCGGACTGCGCGCCTAAGCTCGAGGCGTGAACCCATCGGCGATCGCCCTCAGCATCGGCCTCCTCGTCGCCGTCACGGTCCAGTTCTCCGGGCGGGGAGAATCCCGCTCGGTAGAACCGCCGTCATCGCCGTGGTTCGGGGCGCTGCCCAGCTCGCGCTGATGAGTCTGCTGCTCGGTCTCGCCCTCACCCAGCTGTGGGCAGGTGCGGTGCTGCTCGTCATCATGTTCGCCCCGGCCATCGGCACGGCCGCGCGCCGCCTTCGCGACTTCCCCAACGCACTCCCGGCCGTCGCGGCCCGCGGTCCTCAGCGGAGTGACGGTGACAATAGCCATTGTCTTCACGACCGGGGCGTTCGACCTCTCGCTTCGCTACGTGCTGGCGTTTTCCGGAATCGTGATCGGCGGTTCGATGACCACTGCAGGCTCGACCGGTCGGCAGCTCTGGCTCGGGATGGTGCACCGCCCCGACGAGATCGAAGGCTGGCTCGCGCTCGGCGCCACGCCTCGCCAGGCCGTCGCAGACATCGCCCGATCCGCCGTTGTCGAAGCATTGCGGCCGGCGATCGACCAGACCAAGACAACCGGTCTGGTCACTCTGCCGGGTGC
>JAODAY010000037.1 GCA_025463665.1 Microbacteriaceae bacterium | reverse complement strand
GCACGTACGCGAAGTCCTCGTCGCCCCACAGCTCGGTGGCCGCACCGGTCGGCGAGGTGAGGCGCGAACGATGGGCGCCGTCGACCAGGTCGAGGTCGGTGAACGCCGAGTTGAGCGGCGCATCGCGGACGGGCTTCCCGTTCCGCAGGTCGACGTCGGTGCCCTCCACGGGCGCCCGCCCGGTCGGGATGAAGGCCTCGTCCAGGGGGTAGTAGGTCCGTCCGGACACCGTGACGGTGAGGTCCTCGGACGGGGCGTCGCCGACACGGAAGTAGGGGTGCGCGCCGATCGCCGCCGGGGCGGCGCCGTCCCCCGCGTTGACGATCCCATGGGTGACCTGGATGCCGTCCTCGGTGAGCTCGTACCGCACCGACGTCTCGAGGAGGAACGGATAGCCGTGCTGCGGGAAGACCGTCGCCGCGAGAGTGACGGCGTGGTCCGCCCGATCGGTGACCCGATACCCGGTGTTCCGCAGCAGGCCGTGGGTGGAGTTGCCGGTGGAGGGCTCGGTGATGTCGAGCCGCTGCTCGCTGCCGTTCAGCGTCCAGCGTCCCTGCCGCACCCGGTTCGGCCAGGGGACGAGCACGATGCCCGCCCCGTAGGGCGGCGTCAGCGAATCCGGGTACTCGTGCACGAGGGCGACGCCGCCGACGGTGAGGGCGCGCAGCGAGGCGGCGAGCTCCGTCACGGTGGCCGTCACGAACCCGCGGGCCCCGTCGAGCGTCAGGCGGAACTGTTCACCGGTGGGGAGCATGAGGCGACTCTAGCGACGGGGGCCGGGCGCGAGGAGGGCCGGTGCCCGCCGATAGTCTGAGCGCACCATGGACCTCACGTCGGGAATCGTGGCGAGGCCGAGCCGCCTCGCCGACGGCCGGGAACTGATCTACTACGACGACGCGGACACGAGCCTTCCCCCGGAGCGGTCGATCGACGCGCGCACCCTCGACCCTCGTCCGCCGACCGCGACGATGCGGCAGGACGTCCTCACCGGCGAGTGGGTCTCGATCGCCGCCGCTCGCCAGAACCGGGCGTTCCTGCCGCCCGCTGAGCTCGACCCGCTCGCTCCGCAGACGCCGACCAACCCGTCCGAGGTCCCCTCCGACTACGACGTGGCCGTCTTCGAGAACCGCTCCCCCTCGTTCGGCCCGCGCATCGGCACCGAGTTCAGCCTCGAGGATCTCGACCGCATCGGCCTCGGCCGCAGCCTGCCCTCGATCGGCCGCTGCGAGGTGGTCTGCTTCAGCCCGGAGCACGAGGGATCCTTCGGCAGCCAGACGGAGTCCCGCGCGCGCACCGTCATCGAGGCGTGGGCTGACAGGACCGCGGCGCTCTCCGCCCTTCCCGGAATTCAGCAGGTGTTCCCGTTCGAGAACCGCGGCGAGGCGATCGGCGTAACGCTGCTGCACCCGCATGGCCAGATCTACGCCTACCCCTACGTGACGCCGCGCACCCAGCGTCTGGTCGAGTCGATCGAGAAGTTCGCCGGCAGCAACCCGGGTCAGTCGCTCTTCGAGTCGATACTCGAGAGCGAACGAGCGTCTGACCGGGTCGTGTTGAGCGGCAAGCACTGGACCGCCTTCGTGCCCTTCGCCGCACGCTGGCCGGTCGAGGTACACATGCTGCCGCACCGCCACGTGCCCGACTTCGCGGCCACGAATGACGAGGAACGCGACGAACTGGCGAGCCTCTACCTCACACTGCTGCGCGGAATCGACAAGCTCTACGACACCCCGACGCCGTACATCGCGGCCTGGCACCAGGCGCCGGTGAACGTCGCACGCGACGACATCCGCCTAATGTTGCAAGTCACCTCTCCGCGCCGCGCGGAGTCCAAACTCAAATACCTCGCCGGCTCGGAAGCGGCCATGGGGGCGTGGATCGGCGA
Source organism: Microbacteriaceae bacterium (assembly GCA_025463665.1). Classification (GTDB taxonomy): domain Bacteria; phylum Actinomycetota; class Actinomycetes; order Actinomycetales; family Microbacteriaceae; genus Conyzicola. The sequence continues at coordinate 1,027 of JAODAY010000037.1, read as the reverse complement.
CGTGTTGCCAGAAGCCACGGCAGCATTCATCAGGGAAGGCATCTCCACACTATGACCGACATCCGTGACGACGTTCAGGCCGAATTCCAGGAACTCTTCGGCTACGAGGCGCTCGGTGTGTGGTCTGCCCCCGGGCGGGTCAACCTCATCGGCGAGCACACCGACTACAACGAGGGCTTCGTGCTGCCGTTCGCCATCAACAAGCGCACCGTGCTGGCGCTCGGCGTTCGCGACGACCGGGTGCTGCGCATCGCCAGCTCCTTCGCCGACGAGGTCGCCGAGATCGCGATCGCCGACCTCACCCCCGAGGTGCTCTCCGGCTGGTCCGCCTACCCGTTCGGCGTCGCGTGGGCGATCGGCCAGTCCGGCGCCGACCTCGGCGCCGTTCCCGGAGTCGACATCTACCTCGACTCCACGGTGCCCGTCGGCGCCGGCCTCTCGTCGTCGGCCGCGCTCGAGAGCGCCGTGGCCATCGCGCTGAACGACGTGTGGCAGCTCGGTTTCGACCGCCCGGCCTTGGCGAAGATCGGCCAGCTCGCCGAGAACAAGGCCGTCGGCGCCCCCACCGGCATCATGGACCAGTCCGCATCGCTGCTCGGCGAGGTCGACTCCGCGGTCTTCCTCGACTGCCGCTCGCTCGAGGCCCAGGTTGTGGACCTCGGCTTCGCCAAGGCCGGACTCGAGCTGCTCATCATCGACACCGGGGTGAGCCACGACCACGCCACCGGCGGCTACGCGGAGCGCCGCCGCTCGTGCGAGGAGGGTGCACGGCTGATGGGCGCCTCGACGCTGCGTGAGCTGTCGATCGACGACCTCCCACGAGCGCAGGGGCTACTCGACGACGTCATTTTCCGCCGCGTTCGCCACGTCATCACCGAGAACCAGCGGGTGCTCGACACCGTCGCCGTGCTGCGCAGTGAGGGCCCCAGTGCCATCGGCAGCCTTCTGGATGCTTCGCACACAAGCATGCGCGACGACTTCGAGATCTCCGTGCCAGAGCTCGACCTCGCCGTCGACACCGCGCGGG
>JAODAY010000233.1 GCA_025463665.1 Microbacteriaceae bacterium | reverse complement strand
GAGCTCGAGGGCCTGACGGCGACGGAGCCGGTCGCGCGCTGAGCGCTGCGGGTGCGGCTGTGCCCGCTGCACCCGCACCGCAGAGGGGCAAGCAAACGTTCTACACACCACCTGCGGGAAGCCAAAGTTTGCCCCTCAGCACCCAGCGCCGCCGCCCCTACCCCGGCCCGGCAGCCGGCCGCACCCCCGCGTCAGCGCGCGGCCGCACCCGCCAGCCACGGCGCGACAGCCTCGCGGAACCGCTTCGCCCGCGCCCGCAGCGCGCCGAGGTCTCCCCCGGCCGCGGCGTCGCCGATGAGCGGCGACCCGAGCCCGACACCGATCGCGCCGACCTCGAAGTAGCGGGCGACCATGTCGACGTCGACGCCGCCCACCGCCACGAACGGCACGTGCGGCAGCGGGTCGCGCACCGCCTTGAGGTACGGCGGCCCACCCACCGATGCGGGGAACAGCTTGACCGCGGTCGCACCGGCGACCATCGCGGCGACCACCTCGGTCGGCGTCATCGCCCCCGCCACGACGGGCATGCCGATCCGCGCGCTCTCGGCCACGCTCGCGGCGACCGCGGGGGTCACCGTGAACGTTCCGCCGACGTCGCGCACGCGCGTCACATCGTCGACCGTGAGCATGGTGCCGCCGCCGATGTGCGTTCCCGCGGGCGCCTCGCGGGCGACCTCCGCGATCACGTCGAGGGCGTCGGGCGTCGTGAGCGAGATCTCGAGAAACCGGTAGCCCTCGTCGAGCAGGGCGAGCGATGTCCTGACGGATGCCGCGGCATCCGTGCCCCGAACGATCGCGATGAGCCCCTCGGAGCGCAGGCCGTGCAGAAATCCGGTCATCGTGTCTCCTACCATTCTGCGAACGAGCCGTCGGCGTGACGCCACACCGGTGTGCGCCAGCTGTTGCCGAGGGCGTCGGCGGCGCGCACGGCGGCCTCGTCGACCTCGATGCCGAGACCCGGGCCGGTGAGTCGTTCGAAGTGTCCGTCGACGAATTTCAGCGGCTCGGTGTCGACGACATAATCGAGCACCTCGGCGCCCTGATTGTAGTGGATCCCGATGCTCTGCTCCTGAATCAGGTAGTTCGGCGTGGCGAAGCCCACCTGCAGGCACGCGGCGAGGGCGATCGGCCCGAGCGGGCAGTGCGGAGCGAGCTGCACGTCGTAGACCTCGGCGAGGGCGGCGATGCGGCGCACCTCCGAGATGCCGCCCGCGTGCGAGAGGTCGGGCTGCGCGATGGCGATTCCGCCCTGCAGCACGGGCAAAAACTCCTGGCGGCTGTAGAGCCGCTCCCCCGTGGCGACGGGAATCGTCGTCGACCGGGCGAACTCGCCGATGAGGTGCGAGTTCTCGGGAACGACAGGTTCCTCGAGGAAGAAGGGGTGGAACTGCTCGAGCAGCGGCGCGATGCGCCGGGCGGAGGCGAGCGTGAACCGGCCGTGGAAATCGACGGCGACGTCGCGGTGCGGGCCGAGCACGTCGCGCGCGGCCTCGACTCGACGCACGACGGCGTCGAGCTCGCTCGAGCTGCCGTTGCGTGTCATCCGGCCGCTCGCGTTCATTTTCACCGCGGTCAGGCCGACCTCCATCTGGGCCGTGATGTGATCCTGCACCTCGGCCGGGTCGTCACCGCCGACCCAGCCGTATGCCCGGATGCGGTCGCGCACCTCGCCGCCGAGCAGCCGGTGCACCGGAACCCCGAGGGCCTTGCCGGCGATGTCCCACAGCGCCTGGTCGATGCCGGAGACGGCGCTCGCGAGCACGGCACCGCCGCGGTAGAAGCCGCCCTTGGTGAGCACCTGCCAGTGGTCCTCGATAAGGCCGGGATCCTTGCCGACGAGGTACTCGCCGAATTGCTCGATCGCGGTGCGCACGATGTCTGAGTTGCCCTCGAGCGAACCCTCGCCCCAGCCCACGATGCCGTCTGAGGTCTCGATGCGCACGAAGAGCCAGCGCGGGGCGACCGCGAATGTCTCGACCCGCTCGATCACGGATGAGTCCGCGCCGGCCAGTGTGCGGCGGGCGCCTACGGGTGTTTCGGTTGTCACGCTCTACCCCTTGGTCGCCCCGGCGGTGAGGCCCGAGACGATGTACTTCTGTGTGAACAAGGCGATCACCATGATCGGAACGGTGATGACGACGGCGGCCGCCATGAGTCCGCCCCAGTCGATGCTCGCGTAGGCGACGAAGTCGAAGATCGCCACGGGCAGGGTCTTGGTGTCTGAGCCCGAGAGCACGAGCGCGAACATGAAGTTGTTCCACGAGAAGATGAACGACAGGATGCCCGCGGTCGCGATGCCGGGAACCGAGAGCGGCAGGGAGATGCGCAGGAACGCGCCGATCGGCGTCAGGCCGTCGACCTGCCCTTGCTCCTCCAGCTCGAGGGGCAGCGAGTCGAAGAACGACATCATGATGTAGACGACGAGCGGCAGCGCCACGAACATGTGCGACAGGATCAGCACCTCGAAGCTGCCGACGAGCCGCAGGTTCGAGAAGACGATGTACCAGGGCACGAGCAGGCTCACGCCCGGAATGATTCTGGCCAGCAGCACGACGGAGGCCGACTTCTTCATCAGGAACCGGCTCATCGAGTAGGCGGCCGGCACCCCGAGGAGCAGCGAGAGCGCCGTCGACGCGAAGCCGATCCAGAAGCTGTTGAGAATGAACTCGAAGTAGTTGGCGCGGCCGAAGACCGTCTCGTAGTTCTCGAGGGT
>JAODAY010000224.1 GCA_025463665.1 Microbacteriaceae bacterium | reverse complement strand
TCCGAGATCGCGCAGCACGAGGTCGCCTACTACTTCGCGGCTCTCGCCCTCGGACTGCTCTCGGGACTCGCCACGAGCATCAGCCCCCTCGTCATCGCCCTCATGACGCTCCTGCTCGTCGTCATGTTCGTCGGCGACAACCCGCGACTGTTCAGGAACTACCGCCTGCAGACCATCGTGCTCGACACGGCCCACGCCGACGAGCGCGTCCTGACCGAGGAACTGGAGCGGATGCTCCATGCCCGGGTCCATGGGGTGACCGTTCTGGGCCTCGACCTCGTCAACGACACGACGACGGTCAACGTGCGGTTCCAGCTCGACCCGGTCACCCGGGTCGCCAGGGTCGCCGCAGCCGATGGCCGGGTGGCACTATGAACGAGCTCGACACCATCGGCCTCACCGAACTCAACGAGCGCGCGTCGCTCCAGACCCGGGTCGACCGCAAGTACATCCTGCGCGGGTACGAGGCCGCGCGGGTGCTCTCCGCGGTGCCGACCGAAACGCTCGTGCTCGACATCGACGGCAGCCGGGCGTCGAACTACGAATCCGTCTACTTCGACACCCCCGACCTGTTGAGCTACCGCATGGCGGCGCACGGCAGGCGCAGGCGATTCAAGCTCCGCACCCGCAGCTACCTCGACACCGCAGACGCGTTTCTCGAGATGAAGACTCGCGGCGCGCGGTCGACCACGGTCAAGGACCGCATCGAATACGGGATCGACAGCCGCGACATCCTGACGCCTGAAGGCCGCCGGTATGCCGACGCCGCCCTGACCGAGATCGGAATCCCGCGGCCGGCGGAGCTGCTGCTCGCGCCCACCGTCATCACGCGGTACCGCCGGGCGACACTCCTGCTCCCCGGCTCAGGGAGCCGGTCGACCATCGACACCGAACTCAGCTGGGAGGGCGACGACGGGCGATCGCTGCGCCTCCCCGACGCCGTCATCATCGAAACCAAGTCGGGCTCGCGCACGAGCGAGATCGACCGCCTGCTGTGGGCGCACGGGCATCGCCCCGCGACCATCTCCAAGTTCGGCACGGGCCTCGCCGCCCTGCGTCCCGACCTCCCCTCCACCAAGTGGGCCCGGGTACTCCGGCGCCACTTCTCCGCCTCGTAAGGACCCTCATGCGCACACGCTTTCTCCTCCCCGCCACCGCCAGCACGTTCGTGCTCGGCGCCGTGATCCTCACGGCGTGCACCGCCGCACCCACGACCAGCACGACAGCCGCCACCGACACCGCGAGCACGAGCATCACCGACGTCGACGCGACGCTCACCGCGGCCGAGGTTCTCGCCGACAACGAGAATTCGACGACGACAAACGACGACGAATGGTCGACGGATGCCGCGGGCGAAATCTCGCTCGACGGCGACTCCGCGACATCCGATGCCGACGGCGTCACTATCGACGGGTCGACCGTGACCGTCACGAAAGCCGGCACCTACGTGCTGAGCGGCCGGCTCGACGACGGCCAGGTCGTCGTCGACACGACCGACGACGGTGTGGTGGCGCTCGTGCTCGACGGGGTCGACGTCTCAAGCTCCTCCGGGTCGGCCGTGTCGGTGCTCGATGCAGACGACGTCGTGATCTCGCTCTCCGCGGGCAGCGAGAACTTTCTCAGCGACACCGCCGACTATGCGGACGACGCGGAGTCGAACGCCGCGCTGTACTCCGACGCGGACCTCACTATCGCCGGTGACGGCAGCATCACCGTCACCGCGAACGGCAACGACGGCATCACGAGCACAGACGACCTCGTCGTGCTCTCCGGCACCATCACCGTTGTGGCCGCCGACGATGGACTGCGCGGAAAGGACTCGCTCACCATCGAGGGCGGCGACATCAGCCTGCGAGTCGGCGGCGACGGGCTCAAGAGCGACGAAGACGAAGACCCCACGCGCGGGTACATCGCCGTCAGTGGCGGCACCGTCGACATCGTGGCCGACGGGGACGGCGCCGACGCGCAGACCGACCTCGTCGTGACGGGCGGTTCGCTGACCGTGCAGGCCGGCGGCGGTAGTTCCGTCGAGCCGGGCGATGTCTCGGCCAAGGGACTCGCGGGCGGCACCTACGTGATCGCCGAGGGCGGCATCCTCGAGGTCGACTCCGCGGATGATGCGGTGCACTCCAATGGCGCCGTGCACCTGGGCGGCGCCGACGCCACGCTCGCGTCGGGCGACGACGGCGTACACGCCGACACCGCGCTCTACCTCGACGGCGGAACCGTCACCGTGACGACGTCGGAGGAGGGGCTCGAAAGCGCCGCGATCACCGTCGCCGGCGGCGACGTGGACGTGACGGCGAGCGACGACGGAGTCAACGCCTCGAGCGGCTCCACCGCGAGCGACGACGCGACCGAAGCCGCGCGAGACGCGGCGCAGGGCGCCATGCCTGAGGGCGAACGGGCGGAGGGATCAACCGACGGCCAGGCGCCGCAGGGCTTCACCGACGGCGAGGCGCCGACCGGTGAGCGTCCGAGCGGAGCGGCCGGCGGCGGCATGGACACCGACGGCGGCGAGACCCTCGTGATCACGGGCGGCACCGTCACGGTCGACGCCGGCGGCGACGGCCTCGACTCCAACGGCTCCGCCGAGATCAGCGGCGGAACGGTGACCGTCTCCGGGCCGACCAGCACCGGCAACGGCGCGCTCGACGTCAACGGCGCGTTCTCCGTCTCGGCGGGCACGCTACTCGCGGTCGGCAGCTCCGGCATGGTCGTCTCGCCCGCAGCGGACTCGGCGCAGGGGTGGCTCTCCGCGAGCCTGGACACGGCCCGCGAGGCCGGAGCGGTCGTCTCGATCACCGCCGCAGACGGCACCGTCGTCGACGAATTCACCGCGACGAAGCAGTTCCAGTCGGTCGTCTTCTCCTCGTCGCTCATCGCTGATGCCGCGACCTACGAGGTCTACGTCGACGGCGCTCTCGCGGCGACCGCGACGGCGGGGGAGGCGGCCGCCGGAGGAATGGGCGGACGGTAGCGGCCAGAGTCGGGCGGGCGTCACACGAACAGCGAGTGAACGCCCGCCGCCCGGCGTCGCGCCGATCTATGCTGGGACGATGACCCAGAAGCCCACCGTTCTCTTCGTCTGCATCCACAATGCCGGACGCTCACAGATGGCTGCCGGTTATCTCCGGGCGCTGTCAGGCGGCACGGTGGAGGTGCGCTCGGGCGGCTCCGAGCCCGGCGACCAGATCAACCCTGTCGCTATCCTCGCCATGGCGGAGGAGGGCATCGACATCTCCCAGGCGGTTCCGCAGCTCATGACGACGGAGCAGGTTCGCGACTCCGACGTCGTCGTCACCATGGGCTGCGGCGACGTGTGCCCGATCTTCCCCGGCAAGCGCTA
>JAODAY010000161.1 GCA_025463665.1 Microbacteriaceae bacterium | reverse complement strand
TCGACGGTCGACTTCTGCTCCTGCTTATTGATGTCTACAGGGATGCCGCGGCCGTTGTCCTGCACGCGGATGGAGCCGTCACGCTGCATGTTGATCGTGATGAGGTCGCAGTGGCCGGCGAGTGCCTCGTCGACGGAGTTGTCGACAACCTCGTACACGAGGTGGTGAAGACCACGCGGCCCGGTGGATCCGATATACATTCCAGGGCGCTTGCGTACCGCTTCTAATCCCTCGAGGATTTGGATCTGATCGGCGCCGTAGCTGTCGTCCTGCGTGTCCTCTATGGGAAGTGTCGCCATCTGAAGTTATGCTCCTGCCGCGTCGATAGATCACGTCATCCGAGAGTGTGGTCCCCGAAGTGGGACGCGCTCGGCGACCTTTCCAGTCTACCAAATCGCGGCAGCGCCGTGCGCTGTCCGGCCGTCTGCGGCGGTTTCTGTCGAGGGGTGACCTGATTTGGCCTGTTAGCCGTAAGTATCGCGCGGGCCGCGGCCTGGAATTGATCTGGGGCCTCGTTTCCACGACGGGGCGTTGGGGCCCTCGAAGCGCACCGCCTGGATTCCGGCATCCGGGTAGCGCAGCGCGATGTGCGTCGTTATCTGGGTTTTCATCAACCTCAGCTGGGTGGCCCACGCGGTGGAGTCGCACTTGATGGTGAGCAGACCGTCCTCGATCCCCACGGGGGTGGAGTGCTCCGCCGTTTCGGCGCCCGCGATGTCCACCCACGACGCGATGAGTTCCGACTGCGCAAGCGGAGAAGTCCACCCCATGTTGTTGGTGAGGCCGTTGATGACGTCGGAGAGTCCGAGCGGGTCGCGGCCTGCACCGAACGGAACACTCGCGCCCTCTACCCGGGTCTCGCGCTTTCGCGCGTCGCTCGACTTGCCTGTCGCGGTGCCGAACAGTTTGCGGAAGCGCAGGTAGACGGCGCGGGCCTCGTCGTTCTCCCGCCGCTGCGGTGTCGAATTGCTCACTGTTCCTCCGCCTCAACGATACGGCCGGACTTGATCCGCACGATGTGCGCCGCCAGCTTGTGCGGCACGTCCTCGAGCACCGCCGCGGTGATGAGGACCTGCTCGAATCCCTCCACCGCGCGCGCCAACCGGGCCCGCCGCGACTGGTCGAGTTCGGCGAACACGTCGTCGAGTATGAGGACCGGGTCGCCCGTCACCGAATCGCGACGAAGTACCTCAGCGGATGCCAGTTTCAGGGCCAGCGCGAACGACCACGATTCGCCGTGGCTGGCGTATCCCCTGGCCGGCAGATCGTTGAGCTCGAGCACGAGGTCGTCGCGATGAGGTCCCGCGAGAGTGATGCCGCGATCGACCTCTGCGCGCCGAAGGCGCGCCAGCGCCGAGCGAAAATTATTCTCGATTTCGGCGAGATCCAGTGCTCCGCCGCGAACCGCCGCCTGCTCGATCGTGGCCTCATCCGCCGTGTCGTTAGACAGGATGCTGAGGTGACTTGCCAGTGACGCGTGGTGTTCCGCGCCGGCGATGGCGGAGTAAGCCGAGACCACCTCCGGAAGGAGTTGCGCAATCATCGAACTTCGTGCCTGAATGATGACCGACCCGAATTCGACGAGTCGTTCGTTCCAGATCTCGAGTGTGGACAGCTGATTTTCGCGAATTCCCGACGCCCTGGCCGACTTGAGCAGCGAGTTGCGCTGCTTGAGCACGCGCTCGTAGTCGACCATCACGCCGCTGAGCCTGGGCGATTGCTGCACGAGCAGCTCGTCCATGAAGCGGCGACGACCGGACGGCTCACCCCGCACGAGCGAGAGATCTTCGGGAGCGAAGAGCACGCTCGAGAAGTAGCGCGGCAGCTCACGGGTCTTGATAACCGAGCGGTTGATCTGTGCGCGGTTTGCACCGCTCCGGTTGATCTGCACCTCAGCCAGGATCTGACGGTCGCCGTGTTCGAGTCGCGCTCGCACGGTCGCGGCATCCTGACCCTGGCGAATCATCGCGTGATCGCTCGAGACCCGGTGTGAGCCGAGGGTGCTCAGAAATCCCAGGGCCTCGACGAGGTTGGTCTTGCCCTGGCCGTTGCTGCCCACGAAGACGTTCGCGCCCGCCACCATCGCAACATCAACGGTCTCGTAGTTTCGGAAGTCGCTGAGGTTGAGATGGGTGACGATCACGAGCGTGTGTCTGACTAGATCTTGCGAACGGCGTGCCCACCAAATTGCTTGCGCAGTGCGGCGACGGCCTTCATCGAGGGCGAGTCATCCTGGCGTGAAACGAAGCGAGCGAAGATCGACGCGCTGATGGTCGGAACGGGCACCGCGTTCGCGAGAGCCTCTTCGACCGTCCAACGGCCCTCGCCGGAGTCCTCGACGTAGCCTTCGATGTCTTCGAACTTCGGGTCCTCCTTGAGCGCCTTCACCAGGAGCTCGAGCAGCCAGGAACGCACCACGGTTCCGCGCTGCCATGCCTCGAACGTGCCGGTGACATCCTTGATGATGTCCTTGCGCGTGTTGAGCAATTCGTAGCCCTCCGCCCATGCCTGCATGAGCGCGTACTCGATGCCGTTGTGCACCATCTTGGCGTAGTGCCCGGCGCCAATTTCGCCCGCGTGCACGAAGCCTTCTTCGCGCGGGCCCTCGGGGCGTAGCGCGTCGAAGATAGGGAGGGCACGTGCGACGTCGTCGGCGTTGCCGCCGACCATGAGGCCGTAGC
>JAODAY010000138.1 GCA_025463665.1 Microbacteriaceae bacterium | reverse complement strand
CAGCTCGGCCCGCGAGCGCGGCGGGTTGAGGACGCCGACGAGTTCGCCAGCCTTCGCCCACTCGCGCACGTACTGGTCCGCGCCCCCCGGGATCGGGCCACCCCAGAGTTCGTGGCAGGCGAGGAACGACTCGGTGAAGACGATGTGCACCCACGACAGCAGTTCCTGATCGCCCGCCGAATACGGCCGCTCGACCCCGTGCGCGTCGAGGTAGGTGCCCGCGACCCTGGCGTGGAACCGCCCGACTCGCGACGACTCGACCTCTGCGCGGGCAGTGTCGGCGAAGGTCACCGTTACGAGCCACTGGATGGTGCCGGACAGGCGGCCGAGCGGGTCGTCGCGGTAGCGCGACCAGTCGTGCACTCCCGCCATCGCTCCCGGGTGCAGCGTCTGCATCAGCAGCGCGCGGATGCCCGCCACCAGCGTGGGGATGCCCCCATGCACGGCCCACGACGCCGAACCCGGTCCGAAGAACCCGGCGTCGTCGCCTTTTTCGATCTCGTCAACCCAGGCGGGCCTGCCGTCGCTGTCGCCGGAGAAGGTGGTCAGGAGGTGCGATCGCCAGGTGTCGGCGAATCGACTCATGAATAGTCGGCGCCGGGCATGCCTGCTTCGCGGTACTCGAAGGCACCATCGCCGTCTTCGCTGTCGGGCACGATCTCCCAGACCATGTCGCCGCCGCCGTCGGGAATGGGCCGCACGAAGCTCTTCTGGGGACGCCCGTCGATCAGGTCGAGTTCGATGGAATCGGTGCCGCCGCCGCCTACCAGGCGCGCGGTATACGTGGAGTCGCTCATTCTTCGACGATACGTGCGGAGCTCGGCCCGCGCCACGCTCCTGCCTGTCAGGTTGCCGTGAGCGGGCCCGGGCGGTGTGACCACGGATGCCACGGGCCCGACGCCGCGGCTCAGCGCTCGTGACCGCCGAGAAGCCGGTCGATCTCGCGCCGGTCCTTCTTCGTCGGCCGTCCGGCACCGCGCTCTCGCACGGCCGTGAGCACGCGCTCCTCGCGCGGCGGGGGTGGTGGCGTGTGGTCCTCAAAGCACTCGGCGGCGACCGTCGCGCTCACCCTCTTCACGATGAGGCGCTTCACGATGAGGATGCGTTCGCCCTCGCCGGTGCGTACCCGCACCTCGTCGCCCACCCGCACGGGCTGCGCCGCCTTGGCACGCTCGTCGTTGAGGGTCACGTGTCCGGCTCGGCAGCTCGACGTCGCGGCGGAGCGGGTCTTCAGCACGCGCACCGCCCAGATCCAGCTGTCGACGCGCACGCTCGTGGGGGCGAGGCGCTGGGCGGGAGGTGTGGCGTTCATCGTCTGCGTTCGGCGGCCTCGCGGGCCTTGCGCTCCCTGCGCGCGGCCTCGGCGATCGCCGCCTCCTCCGGCGTAGGCGCGGTGCCGCCGCGGTGGACGGGCTGCCACCAGGCGCCCGCGCCGTCGTGCGGATAGCCCGACTGCAGACCGTCGAGCAGCCGCTGCAGCGTTTCGCGCAGCTCCACGGTGCGCGCCGCGGCGTCGACGTCGGGCGCGACGGTCAGGGGAGCACCGATGGCGAAGGTCACCGGCACTCCGAACTTCTCGGCCAGGGTGGAATTCGCCGCCTTCGTGAGCAGGCGGTGTCCGCCCCACACGGCGATCGGGATGACCGGCACCCCGGCCTCGGCGGCCATGCGGATCGCGCCGGTCTTGAGTTCGCGCACGGTGAGCGAGGCGCTCACCCCTCCCTCGGGGAAGACGCCGAGCACCTCGCCCGCCCGGAGCGCTTCGACCGCCTGGCGATACGACTCCGCTCCGGCAGACATGTCAACCGAGATGTGCCGCATGCCGCGCAGCAGGAAGCCGACGCCGGGTTTGTCGAACGCGCCTTTCTTCGCCATGAAGCGAATGTGCCTCCGGTTGCGCTTCCACATCATCCACTCGACCAGCGCGAAATCCATGTAGCCGAAGTGGGTGATGGCGAGCACGGCGCCGCCCGTGGCGGGCAGGTGTTTCGCGCCCGTGACCGTCGGTTTCACGCGGAGGGCGCCGAACAGGGCGCGGCCCGCTCCAATGGCCGCACCGTAGATGGGGTCAGACGTGCGCGAGTTCATGCACTCAGGATAGGCGCAGCAACCCACGACACCAGCAAGGTAAGGCATGCCATACTTAGGCCATGCTTACTTTCGAGCTGCCGGCCGCCCGCGCACTGGATTCCCGCCCCGGCTACCGGCCCTTCCGTGCCACCGTGGCGAGGGTGCTCGAGCTCAGCCCGCACTTCACCCGCGTCACCTTCACGGGCGACGATTTCGACGCCTTCGCGCCGCACGGACTCGACCAGCGCATCAATCTCATCTTCCCCCTCGCCGACCACGGGCTCAGCGACTGCGGCTGGGACGACGAGCAGCCGCTCCCCGACGGTCACTGGTATTCCCGGTGGCGCGGGTTGCCCAATGAGGCGCGCAACCCGCTCCGGGTATACACCGTCCGCGGCATCCGCCCCGAGGCGAGGGAACTCGACGTCGACTTCGTCGTGCACGGCGACGGGCCGGCGGCGCGCTGGCTGGCCGGCGCCGCCGCCGGCGACGAGCTCGTGGTCATCGGCCCAGACGCGCTCAGCATCAACTCCGGCCTGGGCATCGACTGGCACCCCGGCAACGCGCACCGCCTGCTGCTCGTCGGTGACGAGACGGCGCTCCCGGCGATTGCCAGCATCCTCGAGTCGCTGCCCGCCGACCGTTCGGCGCAGGCGATCATCGAGATTCCGGATGCCGCCGACGTTCTCCCCATCGCGCACTCCGCCCTCGTCGATGTGCGGTGGGTGCCGCGCCACGGCGGACCTCCCGGCAGCGAGCTGCTGCCCGCTGTGCAGGACTGGGTCGCCGCGCGCCCGGAGATAGTCGACTCGACGCTCGCGAACGCGCCGCAGACGATCACGGACCCGACGGGACCCGACGACTTCCTGTGGGACGTTCCGTCGGCACCGACCGGCGCCAACCTCTACGCCTGGGTCGCCGGGGAGGCCGGAGCGATCAGGAGCATCCGCCGCTACCTCGTGCGCGAGGTCGGCATCGACAAGCGACAGGTCGCCTTCATGGGCTACTGGCGCAGCGGCAAGGCGAACGACTGAGCGCGCGTCGACCGCTGGTGCTCGCCGGGTTCGCGGGCCTCCTCGTCGCGGTCGTTCTACTGAGCCTCGCCGTCGGCTCCCGGGCAATCGCCCCCGCCGAGGTGCTCGGCGCGTTGTTCTCGCCGCTCGAGGGCAACACCGACCAGATGGTCGTGCGCGATCTCCGCATTCCGCGCACCGTCATCGGGCTCATCGCCGGCGCGGCGCTCGGGCTCGCCGGCGCCACGATGCAGGGCGTCACCCGCAACCCTCTCGCCGACCCCGGCCTGCTCGGGGTGAACGCGGGAAGCTCGCTGTTCGTCGTCGCGGGCATCACCTTCTTCGGCGTGACGACGCCGATGGGCTTCGTCTGGTTCGCCTTCGCCGGTGCCGCCGTCGCCACGATCGTCGTGTACGCGATCGCCTCCGCCGGGCGGGGCGGGGCGACCCCTGTAACCCTCGCCCTCGCCGGGGCCGCCCTCACCGCGGCCCTCACCTCACTCATCACCCTCGTGCTCATCACCGACCTCGACACCCTGAACACCTACCGCTTCTGGGCCGTCGGCTCGCTCGTGGGGCGTGGTCTCGACGCGGCCGGCGTCGTCGTTCCCTTTGTCGCCATCGGCGCGGTGCTCGCGTTCGCCTCCGCGCGCGGCTTCAACGTGCTGTCTCTCGGTGACGACCTGGCCCGCGGCCTCGGCCAGAGCGTGCGGCGTGCCCGCGTGACATCCGCCATCGCAGTGGTCCTGCTCTGCGGGGGAGCGACCGCACTCGCCGGCCCCATCGTCTTCGTCGGTCTCGTCGTGCCGCACCTCGCCCGGCGGTTCACGGGAGCCGACTACCGCTGGATTCTCGCCTACTCGCTGGTGCTCGGCCCGACGCTGCTGCTGCTCGCCGACATAGTCGGCCGCCTCATCGCCCTGCCTGGGGAGCTCGAAGCCGGAATCGTCGTCGCATTCCTCGGCGCTCCCGTGCTCATCGCCTTCGTGCGGCGCTCCACGGTGAAGGCGCTGTGACCGCCCCCGTGATCACCCGCACCGGTGACGGCGAGCAGGCAGAGGGAGTGCGTGCCGTGCGTGCCGCCCGGCGGGCGCGGGGGAGGCGCAGCACCATCGTCGTGGCGGTGCTCGCGTCGTTGGGGCTCGCGATCGCCGCCGTCAGCCTCTGTGTCGGCGCATACACGATCGGGGTGCCGCGGGTCGTGCTCGCGCTGCTCGGCCTCGGCGACGAGGGCGACTCGTTCGTCGTGCTGCAGCTCAGGGCGCCACGGCTCGTGCTCGGGATCCTGACGGCGGTCGCCTTCGCGACGGCGGGAGCTCTATTCCAGAGCGTGCTCCGCAACCCGCTCGCGAGCCCCGATCTCATCGGCGTCTCGGGCGGGGCGAGCTTCGCCGCGGTGTTCGCGATTCTCGTGCTCGGCTGGAGCGGCGTCGCGGTCTCCGCGCTCGCCTTCCTCGGCGCCCTCACCGTCGCGGCCGCGATCTACCTGCTCGCCTCCCGCGGTGGACTCAGCGGGTTCCGTTTCGTGCTCATCGGCATCGCCGTCGCCTTCATGGTCACGGCCGCACTGAACTTCCTCATCACCCGCGCCGACGTCACAGACGCCCGCGTCGCCATCGTCTGGCTCGTCGGCAGCCTCGGCGGCGCCCGGTGGGCCGAGATCGTCACCGTCGCTGTCGCCCTCGCGGTGCTGCTGCCGCTCACCGCGATCGTCGCGCCTCGACTGCGGATCCTCCAGCTCGGCGACGACAGCGCCACGGGACTCGGCGTTCCGGCGGCCCGCGCCAGGCTCGTCCTCATCGCGCTCGCCGTCGCCCTCGTCGCCGTCGGCACGGCGGCCGCCGGACCGATCGCCTTCGTTGCGTTCGTTTCGGCGCCCATAGCCCGGCGCCTCGTCGGAACCGGCGGCCTGTCGCTCGTGCCGAGCGCCCTCGTGGGCGTCGTCGTGGTCACCGCGTCCGACTTCGTCGCGCAGCACGCGCTCGGAGCGGTGCAGGTTCCCGTCGGTGTCGTCACCGGTGTCGTCGGTGCCCCCTATCTGCTCTGGCTGCTCGGCACGGCCGGCCGTTCCCGTGGAGGAGACTGAGATGACCGCGAACCACCCGGCCACGCCCGCCGCCCATGAGCTGCGCGCGAACGGCCTCAGCCTCGGCTACGACGGTCGCACGGTGGTCGTCGACCTCGACCTCGTGGTGCCCCCCGGCCGCATCACCGTCATCGTGGGCGCCAACGCGTCGGGCAAGTCGACCACCCTGCGCGGAATCGCCCGGCTCATGAAGCCGATGGCGGGCACCGTCGTGCTCGATGGCCGCGACATCCACTCTCTGCCGACTTCGCAGGTGGCCACGATCGTCGGCCTGCTCCCGCAGCAGCCCGTCGCCCCAGAGGGCGTGAGCGTCGCCGACCTCGTCGGCCGCGGACGCCACCCGCATCAGGGCTTCTTGAACCGGTGGTCGACGACGGATGACGCGGCCGTCGCCCGCGCGCTCGTCGCCACGGCGACCGCGGACCTCGCCGGGCGGCGCGTCGACGAACTCTCGGGCGGTCAGCGCCAGCGGGTCTGGATCGCGATGGCGCTCGCGCAGGAGACGGACATCCTCCTGCTCGACGAGCCGACGACTTTTCTCGACGTCGCTCATCAGGTGGAGGTGCTCGACCTGCTGGCGACCCTCAACCGTGAGCGCGGGACCACCGTCGTGATGGTGCTGCACGACCTCAACATGGCCGCCAGGTACGCCGACAACCTCGTGGTCATGGCGAACGGTCGGGTCACGACGAGCGGCGCCCCGGCCGAGGTGATCACGGCGGAGGTGGTCGCTGCAGCCTTCGG
>JAODAY010000117.1 GCA_025463665.1 Microbacteriaceae bacterium | reverse complement strand
CATCGCTGTGAGCGCCTGCTGCGCGGCCCAGAGAGCGCCGGCAGGTAGGGCTTCCCCGGCCGCAGCGAGTTCTTTCATTGCCTGCGTCAAAGTTTCGCGATTGAGGTCTGGGGTGGTTTCGACAATGCTGGCAACACCGGCCGCGGAGAGGTCGCCCCAGATTCGCAGCATCTCGTCGAGCGGGTACGGCGCATCAACGCGGCGTGTGTAGAGCCCCGTGGCACCAAGCACCCTGGCCGCCTGCTCAACGCGCTCTTTGACGTTCGCGTCTGCGCTTACTGTGCCTGCGTGCGTGAACCATCCAACGCGGGGTGAGCGCGGGGCCGCGATCGTTGGTACCCACTGTGACGCACAGTCGCGCGCGTCGGCTCCGGCGACTATCGCATATGTCGCCGCGATGTCGTCGAGCGTTCGGGCGATGAGTCCCACTACCTGGAACCCCGGTACCACGGCGGGGAAACCGCCGCGCCGAGGGATGCGACCCGTTGTCGGGCGGAGCCCGACCGTGCCGGTGAGCGCGGCGGGCAATCGGGTCGATCCGCCTGCGTCGGTTGCCAACGCGAGGGGGACCATGCCTGCGGCGACGGCCGCGGCAGAGCCGCCGCTGGAGCCACCCGGTGTCAGTCGGACGTCGTGGGGATTTCGGGTAGTCCCGAACAAGTCGTTCGACGTCGTGAAACTCATTGCGAACTCCGGCGTGTTCGTCTTCCCCACTATGACCGCACCTGCGGCACGCAAGCGCTCGACCGCGATGTCATCTTCTGTGGGAACGAAGAACTGCCACGCGCGGCTGCCCCAGCTGGCGGGCATGCCGGCCACATAGAGGTTGTCCTTGACTGCGATCGGAATGCCGTCCATGGGTCCCCGTGCTGCATTCCCTCCACGCCGGGCATCTGAAGCGTCTGCTTCCCGCAAAGCCATCTCGGTGGCGACGTATGTGAACGCATGGATGTCCCTGTCAAGAGCGTCGATGCGCGACAGCGACTCCTCCACAAGGGCGCGGGCGGTTACCGTGCCGGCGGCCAGGGCCGCGCTCATCTCGACGAGGCTCATCATGCTTGGACTGTCGTTCCCTGAAGTTCACACATCGGAAACAAAAGGGAAAGCTGCCTGAAACAGCGTTGTCTGTAGTCTGTGATCACAAACAACAACGTATCAGGAGATGCTCGAATGCAGAGTGGACACATCGAAGTCACCAGCCTTGGCCGCGAGGTCTACCGACGCGTCCGATCGATGATCACCACAGGGCAGTTACGTCCGGGCGGCCCGCTCACTCTGCGGTCCATAGCCGACGAGCTGGGCGTCAGCACCACACCTGTGCGTGAAGCCTTCAGGTTGCTGCAGGCCGACGGGCTCGTGCAATATGGCCGGCGTAGCGTGACTGTCACGTCGTTGTCGGTTCATGAGGTTGAGAGTCTCTTCCAGATCCGCCTGCGTTTAGAACAGCTCGCGGCGCAGTGGGCGATCGACAAGATCACCTCCGCCGACGTCGCGGACATCGAAGATCTTTTGGACCAGCTCGATGCCAGCGTCCAAGATCAGGAGCGCTGGCGCATCCTCAATCAAGACTTTCACCGAAGGTTCTACGACTGCGCCGACTCCGTGCATCTGCTCGAGTACATCGAGAAGGTATGGAGCAGCGTGGAACCGTACATGGCGATATACGCCTCGTCCATGGAGAACTTCCACGCCGCCAATGTTGAGCACCGGCAGATGTTCGAGGCCATCCGCGCCCGCGATCTGGAAGCACTCCTCGTGCTGACCGCGCACCATTTGGAGGTGACGGCCGCCCAGGTCGTCAGCCAGCTCCTTCGTGAGCCGTCGGATTCCTAACCTTCAACCCGCGCTTTTCCTCCCCTGCACTTCCCTCCCATTGAGAAGGACACCGTCATGGTTACTGAATTAGCACCCACCACAGCGCCTGCAGATCCGCATTCCGAGTTCGAGACGGAACCCGTACCGGCCGACCGCCGACGCTCGCTCTTGTCCGTCACCAGTGTGTGGGCGGGATTTCCTCTCGTCATCACAAGCACCCTCAGTGGAGCGGCTATCGTTCACGGATTGGGATTCGTGCAGGGCACGCTCGCCATCCTCGTCGGGTGTTTGCTCTTGTTCGCTTATGTCGGAACGCTCAGCGCTCTGGCTGCTCGCCGCGGCGACAACTTCTCTCTCCAGGCCTCCGCGACGTTCGGCCACACCGGGTACGTCATCAGCTCCGCGCTGCTGTCAACGCTCGTCCTCGGCTGGTTTGCGGTGCAGTCAGCGCTCGTCGGTGAGACCCTCGCCGCCGAATTCACCGTGAACACCACCGTGATCTCCGTTCTGGCAGGTCTGCTGTTCACCGCGCTGACACTCCTCGGAATCCGGGCACTCGCGGTGATCGGAGCAATATCAGGACCTCTGTTCCTTATCTTCGGAGTCATCGCCGTCGTCAGTGCGGCCGCGGGAGGTGCAGACATCTTCGGCTACGCTGGCGCCGGACCGGATTCAGCCATGCTGTTCGGTGCAGCCGTCACCCTGGTCTTCGCCCTCTTCGCCGACTCAGGCACCATGACCGCCGACTTCACGCGGTGGGCTAAAACTCCACGCGCCGCCATCATCGCCACATCAACAGCTTTCCCCGTCGGGCACTTCATCACCATGCTTTTCGGCGGGCTTGTGGCTGCCGCGACGACGTCTGTCGACGCCACAATCTTCAGCTCAGTCTTAGATTTGGACGGACTGTTCCCGGTCATCGCGGTCGTGCTCTTGGTGCTCAACCTGGCCTCGGTATGCACCCACTGCCTATACAACGCAGCCGTCGGGTGGTCGTTCATCACTAAACAACGGATGCGGCTGCTGACGGTCATCCTCGGCATCATCGGCACAGTCGTCGCGGGCCTCGGCGTATGGGCCTACTTCGTCGACTGGCTGAACATCCTCGGGATCATCGTGCCGCCCATCGGGGCCATCATCATTGCCGACCAAGCGGTCCTCAGACGAGCCACGCCGACGACGAAGAGTATCCGGTGGCAGCCGTTCGCCGCCTGGGCACTCGGTTCCGGCGCCGCGCTGGTTTCCAACTTCGTGGCCCCCGGCTTCTCGAACGTGGTCGTTGGACTCATCGTGGCCGGCCTTTCCTACATTGCCATCGCTACGGCCACCAAAAACGACCGAGCCTGACCGCATGAACACCGCCGAATTGAAGGGACTCCCCTTGGACACTCGTTTCGAGGAATATACGATCGCGCGCTTCCACGCCGATCTCCTGTCGAAGACGGTCACCAGCGTTGCGCTGACGCAGTGGTACTTGGACCGAATCGACGCAGTAGAC
>JAODAY010000109.1 GCA_025463665.1 Microbacteriaceae bacterium | reverse complement strand
CGTAACCGCTTGCGCCTGCTACGGCAACGGAAAGGGACATGGATCAACCTTATTCATCTGAAACGGACGAGGGATGAAGCGGCGACGAGGTGAAAACGACGGGGACCATGAGGGTCGACCTGTCGAGTGCTCGACGCCTAGAATCGCTCGTCGGAGGCGCGACGCCGCAGCCCGAACGACAGCGCGATGCTGGTCAGGGATGCGATGCGAGGGTTGGCCACCCCCCGAGCGTACTACCCTCGCGCCGCTGCGACCCAATCGATCGCCGCGCACGGCCCCGCACGCCGGTGACGCCGCTCACCAGGACCGGCGGCACGCGCAACGACAATCGCCCCCGTCGAACGGTCGACGGGGGCGATTGGTCATGGTGAGCGGCGCGGGGTGGGGGCGCTACTCGCGCAGGGTCGCCCCGAAACGCGCGGCCGTGAGCTCGACCGCGGCGGTCTTCGACGCGGTCGCCTCCGCCGCGGTGAGGGTGCGGTCGGGAGCGCGGAAGCGCAGCGCGAAGGTGAGCGACTTGCTGCCCTCGGGCACGCCCGGCCCCCGGTAGTCGTCGACGAGGCGCGCGGTCTCCAGCAACGCGCCCGCACCCTCGAGCACCGCCTGGAGCACGTCACCCGCCGGTGTCTCGGCAGTCACGACGAGCGACAGGTCCTGCGTCGCGGCGGGGTACGCCACGATCGGTGCAGGTGTGACATCCGTTGCCGACAGCACGATGAGCAGGTCGAGGTCGACCTCGAGCAGTGCGACGACGCGGGGAAGGTCGCGGTCGTCGGCGATCGCGGGCAGCAGTTCGCCGGCGTAACCGACGAGGGTCTCCCCCACGTACAACGCCGCAGTGCGGCCGGGGTGCATGGCCTGGTGGCTGCCCTGGCGCACGGTGAGCGGCGCCGCGATCGCGAGGGCGAGCTGGTGCGCGGCGGCCAGCGCGTCGGCGAGCCCGGATGCCACGGCTGCCGTTGCCGGCTGCTTCTGCACGGCGTCGCCGACGAAGAGCGCCCCGACGTGCCACGGCTGCGGCGGAATGCCGGACTGCAGGGCGGCGACCGTCTCGGCGGAGGGCCGTTCGTTGCCCACGGGCAGCGGGCCGCTGCCGTAGCGGGCACCGGCGACCGGCTGGAAGACCAGGCCGACCTCGTAGAGGGCGAGGTCGGTGAGGCCGCGCGAGAGGTTGCGGCGGGCGGCGTCGAGCAGGCCGGGCAGCACCGAGGTGCGCATCCACGCCGACTCGGAGTCGAGCGCGTTCGCGAGCTTGACCTGCGCGACCGGCTGCCCGGCGGCGGAGCCGAACAGCGCGTTGGTGGACTGGCTCACGAACGGGTACGACAGCACCTCGGTGAGTCCGCCGCTCGCGAGCGCCTGCGTGGCGGCGCGACGCAGGCGCTGCGCGCGGGTGAGTCCGCGGCCGGGAGGCGCGACGGGCAGCACCGACGGGATGCGCTCGTAGCCGACGATGCGCGCGATCTCCTCGACGAGGGTGGCCTTGTCGGTGAGGTCGGGGCGCCAGGTCGCGGGCGTCACCGTATAGCCGGCGTCGCTGCGCGCCACGAGCGAGCCGATCGTCGTGAGTGACGACTCGACCTCGTCGGCCGCGTAGTCGACGCCCATGATGCCGCGCGGGTAGTCGGCGGGAAGCTCGATCGGCGCAGGTGCGACCGACTCGTCGAAGTCCGAACCGAGGTCGTCGATCGTGCCGCCGGCGAACTCGACGAGCAGCTGGGCGACGCGTGCGGCAGCGGGCGCGGCAACGGCCGGGTCCACTCCGCGTTCGAACCGCTTGGATGCCTCGCTCGGCAGCTTGTGGCGACGAGCCGTTCGGGCCACGGACACCGGGTCGAAGTTCGCGGCCTCGATGAGCACATCGGTCGTCGAGTCACCGATCTCGGTCGTGGCGCCGCCCATGACGCCGGCGAGACCGATCGGCCCCGAGGCATCCGTGATGAGAAGGTCTTCGCCATTCAGGATGCGCGACTGGCCGTCGAGAGTGACGAGCGTCTCGCCCTCGGTCGCCCGGCGCACGGTGAGTCCGCCGGAGAGGGCGCCGAGGTCGTAGCCGTGGATCGGCTGGCCCAGCTCGAGCATGACGTAGTTGGTGATGTCCACGGCGAGGGAGACCGAGCGCATGCCGGCGAGGGCGAGGCGCGCGGTCATCCACGGCGGGGTCGGGCGGGTCGCGTCGATGCCGCGCACGACGCGGGTGACGAACACGGAGGTGCCGACGCGGCCGCGGATGGGCGCCTCGTCGGTGAGCGTGACGGGGAAGCCGCCGCCCGCGACGGGTGCGATCTGCGCGGCCGGGTCGCGGAATGCCGCTCCGGTGGAGTGCGAGTATTCGCGGGCGATGCCGCGAATGGAGAGGGCGTAGCCGCGGTCGGGCGTCACGTTCACCTCGACGGAGAAGTCATTGAGACCGAGCAGCTCGAGCGCGTCGCTGCCGATCACCGGGTCGAGCCCCAGGGTGGAGAGAACGAGGATGCCGTCGTGCTCCTCGCCGAGGCCGAGCTCGCGGGCCGAGGCGATCATGCCGTCGGAGACGTGGCCGTAGGTCTTGCGGGCCGCGATCGGGAACGGGCCGGGAAGCACCGCGCCGGGCAGCGACACGACGACCTTGTCGCCGACGGCGAAGTTGTGGGCGCCGCAGACGATGCCTCGAATGTCTCTCGCTTGTCCTGAGCTTGTCGAAGGGGCCACGTCGACCTGGCACCAGTTGATGGTCTTGCCGTTGCTCTGCGGCTCGGCGGTCGCCTCGAGTACCTGACCCACGACGACGGGACCGGTCACCTCGAAGC
>JAODAY010000076.1 GCA_025463665.1 Microbacteriaceae bacterium | reverse complement strand
TGAAGATGGCGGCGGCGGAGGCGCTCTACGAGACGAGCACAAACGCCAGCTTCTCGATCTTCTCCCTTGGCACCCCGGACGGCGCGCACGAGATCTTCTCGATTCGCATCCCGTACCTGCTGTCGTTCCTCTCGACCCACACGTTCACCGGCGAGGTCGAAGGCATCAACGACCTGCAGGCGCAGTACACGGCCGATTACGGCCCGGGCGACTACACGCCAATCATCTGGATCACCTACTGGGCGTTCCGCTGGATGATGGCCCTCGGCGCCCTCTCCGCGCTCATCAGCCTCGTCGGCCTCTGGCTCACCCGCAAGGGCAACAACCCGAAGCCGTGGGCGTGGAAGGTCGCGGTCTGGTCGGCGCCCCTGCCGCTCGTCGGATCCCTCGTCGGATGGATTTTCACCGAGATGGGCAGACAGCCGTGGATCGTCTTCGGCCTGATGAAGACGGAAGACGCGGTGTCGCCCAATGTGACCGGGCTCACCGTGCTCATCTCGCTCATCGCCTTCACGCTCGTCTACGGCACGCTCGCGGTCGTGGAGTTCTCGCTCATCAAGAAGGCGGCCGTCACCGGTCCCGATGAGTGGGAGGACCACAGCGACCCCGACGCGGTCGACCACAGCACGCTCGCAACCGTCTACTAAGGACCCGACCCATGGATCTTCCCTACATCTGGTTTCTCATCGTCGGCTTCCTCTTCATCGGCTATTTCGTTCTCGACGGCTTCGACTTCGGGGTCGGAATGAGCCTCCCGTTCCTCTCGAAGGACGACACCGACCGGCGCGTGCTCATCAACACGATCGGTCCCGTCTGGGACATGAACGAGACATGGCTCATCGTTGCGGGCGCCGTCATGTTCGCCGCCTTCCCCGAGTGGTACGCGAGCCTGTTCAGCGGGTTCTACCTGGCGCTGCTCATCATCCTCATCGCGCTCATCCTGCGCGGGGTGTCGTTCGAGTACCGCCACCAGAACAAGGGCCGGCAGTGGACGAAGTGGTTCGACCGCGCGATCGTCGTCGGCAGCACCCTTCCCGCCTTCCTCTGGGGAGTCGCCTTCGCGAATCTCGTTCAGGGCGTGCCCATGGACGAGGACAACAACTTCATCGGGTCCTTCGTCAGCCTCCTGGGCGGATACGCCCTTCTCGGCGGACTCACGACGCTGATGCTGTTCTTCACCCACGGGGTGATCTTCGTGGCGCTGAAGACCGAGGGGGAGTTGCGCGAACGCGCCCGGGCGCTCGCGGGCAAGACCGTCATCGTGACAATCGTCGTCGCCGCGCTGTTCCTCGGCTGGACGGTGCTGCAGCACGTCGATGCGCCGCACATCCTCGTGATCGTCGCGCTCGCGGCGCTCGCCGCGGCGAGTCTCGTGGCGGCGTGGGTGTCCAACACCGCGGGCAGGGAGGGCCGGGCCTTCGCCGCGATGGTGTTCACCATCCTGTTCGCCGTAGCAACCATCCTCTCCGCCCTGTTCCCCAACGTGATGCCGGCGAGCAACGTCGCCGCGAACGGCCTCTCGATCGAGAGCGCGGCAAGTGGCAGCTACACGCTCACGATCATGACCTGGCTGATCTGCTTCAGTCTTCCCTTCATCCTCGGCTACCAGGCCTGGACGTACTGGGTCTTCCGCAAGCGGATCACCCGCGCGACGGTTCTTGCATCGAGTCACTGATACCGTGAACGCATGAGCGCGGGACCACTCGATCCCCGGTTGCTTCGATACGCATCGGCCTCCAGATGGTTTCTCGTCGGCGGCGCGGTCGTCGGATTCCTGCAGACGCTGAGCATCGTCGGGGCCGCCTGGTTCGCCACCGCCGTCATCGTGGGCGTCATCGACGGCCGCACCACCGGCGACCTGCGGGCTGAGATTGCGGCCTTCGCGGCCTCCATCGTGGCGCGCTCGGTCTTCGCATGGCTGCTCGACGTGCTCGCCGCCCGCGGCGCCGCGCGAGTCAAGAGCCAGCTGCGCACCCGGGTGGTTGTCGCTATCGGTCGCCTCGGTCCGGCGTGGATGTCGAGCCGCAACTCCGCACGAGTCACCACAGTGGTGGCGCAGGGCCTCGACGCCCTCGACGGCTATTTCGCCAAATACCTGCCCCAGCTCATCCTCACCGCCGTGGCCACGCCCACGATCCTCATCGTGCTGCTGCTGCAGGATGTCACGACCGGCATCATCATCGTCGCGACCCTGCCGCTCATACCGCTGTTCATGGTGCTCATCGGCTGGGCCACCCAGGCGGTGCAGCGCAAGCAGTGGGCGGCGCTCGCGACCCTCTCCACCGGCTTCCTCGACGTGGTCGACGGACTCTCGACCCTGACGATCTATGGCCGCCAACACCGTCAGGTCGACCGCATCGACCGTGTGACTGAGGACTACCGCGCCCGCACCATGTCGGTGCTGCGCATCTCCTTCGTGTCGGGTTTCGTGCTCGAACTCGCCGGCAGCCTGTCCGTGGCGATCGTCGCGGTCGCCATCGGATTGCGGCTCGTGAACGGCGACCTCGCTCTCACCGTCGGTCTGTTCGTGCTGCTGCTCACCCCGGAGGCGTACACGCCGCTGCGTCAGGTCGGCGCCCAGTTTCATGCGGCGGCAGACGGCGTCGCGGCCGCCGACGAGGTGTTCGAGATACTGGATGCCACGCCCGCCGTCGACCCCGTGGCATCCGTCACAGCCGTGCCCGGCGGCGCGACTCTCGCCGTGCGCGCGCTCACCGTGCGCTACGCGGACCGGGTCGTGGTGGATCGAGTGAGCCACGAGTTCGCCCGCGGGCGCATCACCGCGATCGCCGGACGGAGCGGGGCGGGCAAGTCGTCGCTCGTGGCGGCGATTCTCGGCTTCGTTCCCGCGGAGGGCGAGCTGACCATCGACGGCGCCCCGCTGGAGCCGGCGGCAGCCAGAAAGCTCGTCGCCTGGGCACCGCAGCGCGCCGCGCTCATGGCGGGCACCGTCGCGGAGAACGTCGCGCTCGGTGCCGAGACGGTGGACGACGAGCTCGTGGGCGCGGCCATGCGCCTCGCCGCGGCCGCCACGATCGACCCCCGGCTGGCGCTCGGCGTGAATGGCTCCGGACTCTCGGGCGGTCAGGCGCAACGGGTGTCGCTGGCGCGGGCGTTCTACCGGGTGCTCGACAGGTCGTGTCCCGTGATGATCCTCGACGAGCCGAGCTCCGCGCTCGACGCCGCGACCGAGCGCGAACTCGTCGCAGGGCTGCGTCGCCTCGCCGACTCGGGGGTCGCCGTCGTCGTCGTCTCACACCGCGCCGCGCTGCTCGACGCCGCCGATGCGACCCTCGACCTGGGCGCGCCCGTGGGGGTTGCGTCGTGAGCGCCGCCCCCTTGGCGGCCGCCGGACGCGCCGACACCCTCGCGGTGCTGCGCCTCGCCCAGCCGGGAGCCCGGCGCTTTCTTCCTGGGCTGCTGCTCGGCATGCTCGCCTCGGGCAGCGCCGTCGCCCTGCTCGCCACCTCGGCCTGGCTCATCACGCGCGCCGCCGAGCAGCCGCCCATCCTCTTCCTCGGGTTCGCCGTCGTCGGCGTGCGGGCCTTCGCCCTCGGTCGCGCATTCTTCCGCTACCTCGAGCGCCTCGTGACCCACGATGCGGCATTCCGCTCGCTCGCAGTGCTGCGCACGGGCGTCTTCCGCCGACTCGTCCCGCTCGCGCCCGACGGCCTCGGCGGCACGAGGCGCGGCGACCTCCTCACCCGGCTGGTCTCCGACGTCGATCAGCTGCAGGACCTGCCGCTCCGCGTCGTGCAGCCGCTCGCGACCTCCCTCGTCGTCGTCGTGCTGAGCGTCGTCGGGGTGTCGCTCCTGCTGCC
>JAODAY010000028.1 GCA_025463665.1 Microbacteriaceae bacterium | reverse complement strand
TCCCGACTGGCTGTTCGCGGCGTTCCTCGCCGCACTTGCGCTCGTGATCGTGCTCGACATGATGGCGATCTGGGAGCTCCACAACATCGGCCGGCACGCGACGGCCTCCCTCACCGCTGCCATGGCCCTGCTGCTCGTCGTCACCCTCAGGCGGCCCGCCGAAATCTATCTCGTGACCGGCGCGATCGGGCTGGCGTTCGTCATCCTCATCGCCGTCAGCACTCCGCTCACGCCCGAGACCATGCCCGCGCAGATTCTCGCGCTCGCCCTGGCCGTGCTGCCCGTGCTGATCGGGCTTCTCATCGTGCGCGGGTTCCGCACCATGGTGCAGGTAGAACTCGACCGCGTACTCGTGCAGAGCACCGTCTCGGCGCCGCGCTTCGCCGTGGGCATGCTCGCCTCCGAGGAACTCGCAAGGCTCGACCTCGCGGCCGAGGAACTGCTCGACTCGGTCGCGACCGAGCGCATCCCCCTGCCGCTCAGTCCCAAGACCGCGTCGGTCGCCGCGTCTCTCGCCACAGAGTTGCGCCTGCACCTCATCGAGGGCCGCCGGGAGACTTGGCTCTACCACGCCATCACCGAGTCGGAGCTTCTCGGTCGTTCCGTGACTCTCACCGACAAGGGCAGTCTCGCCGGGCTGCTGAGCGCCGACCAGCGCGACGGGCTCCTCGGCGCGGTCTGGCTTCTCGTCAATGACCACGCGAAGCGCACCGCCGTGAGAACCGTGCAGGTGGCGGTCGGTCCGATCGGTGCGCGAGGCGAAACCGTAGTCGGCCATAAACTGAGGGTTCCGATCGTGATCACCACGACCGGAGTGCCCCGAAATCGTGTCGACCCCTCCACGTGGCACGCGATCAGGCGGGTCGGGCGATACAGTGACTCCAGTCACAACGCGAGCCTTCGAGTCGAGATTGAGTGTTTCGTCGACAACCCGGCCGACCTTTGAGCACGCAGACAGCATCGACGACGCACGAGTTACCGCACGCGCTTTGACGGAACCACGAGAGGGATCCACAGTGACAGACGCAGAAGGCCGCATCAGAGTTGCCATAGTCGACGACCACCGGATGCTGCTGGGCGCTCTCACCGAGTGGATCCGCAGTGCGCACGACATCTCGATGGTCGCCGCCGTCGCCAGCTGGCCGGAGCTGCTCACGCACAAGGAATTTCCGGTCGACGTCGTACTGCTCGACCTCGACCTGAAAGACCACATCCCGATCTCGCTCAAGATCTCCACCCTCAAGACCATGGCCGTCAAGGTCGTGCTCATGAGCACATACTCGGAGCCCAACGTTGTTCGCGAGGCTCTCGCCGCGGGTGCACTCGGCTACCTCGTCAAGAGCGAAGACGCGAGCATGATCGTCGAGGCCCTTCGCGCCGCGTTCCAGGGCGAGTCGTTCGTCTCCGCCGAACTCGACCTCGCCCTCAACGCCAACGAGGTGGGTGGTTCGCCCAAGCTCAGCGCCCAGGAGCGGCGCGTGATGGCGCTCTACGGCGGCGGAGAACCGGTGAAGTCGGTCGCCTACCAGTTGAGCATCTCGGAGGAGACCGCCAAGTCCTACCTCAAGCGCATCCGCGAGAAGTACCGCGTCGCCGGCTTCGACGTGGGCACCAAGGTTTCGCTGCGCAAGCGGGCGATCGAGGACGGCATCCTCATCGAGTCCGACCTGCCCCGTTCGCTCTAGGCCGTCACCGACCCCGCCGCTGCAGGCTGACGCTCGCGAGCGCGAGCGCGATGCCGGGAACGCACAAGACGAGCCCGACGAGCGCGGGCGAGAGGTAGCCGAAGCCGGCCGCGATCGTCACCCCGCCGAGGAATGCGCCGAGGCTGTTGCCGATGTTGAGTGCCGCGTGGTTAGCAGCGGCGGCGAGGGTCTGGCTGTCGCCCGCGACGTCCATGAGCCTCGACTGAATCGCCGGGGACAGGGAGGATGCCGCGGCTCCGACGACGAACAGCGAGGCGAGCAGCCCCGCCGGCGAGTGCGCGAGAGTCGCGAAGCCGACGAGCGCGACGACGAACGCCGCGAAGCTCACGAAGATCGTGCCCATGACATTGTGATCGGCGCCGCGACCGCCGGCGAAGTTGCCCACCGTCATGCCCAGACCGGTCACGACGAGGGCGATCGGCACGAATCCCTCGGTCTGCCCCGTGACCTCGGTCACGACCGGCGCCACGTAGCTGTAGACGGCGAAGAAGCCGCCGAAGCCGATGGCTCCGACGAGCAGGGTGATCCACACCTGCGGGCGGGCGAATGCGGCGAGCTCGCGGGCGAGCGTCGCCGACTTGTCGCCCGCCTGGTGGGGCACGGCGAGAGCGACGGCAACGAAGGTGAGCGCGAAGATGGCGGCGACCGCGAGGTAGGCGACGCGCCAGCCGGCGACCTGGCCGAGCAGTGTGATCGAGGGGACACCGACGACGTTGGCGATCGTGAGTCCCGAGAGAACGAGCGCCACACCCCGGCCCCGCTTGCCGGGTTCGAGGAGCGATGCGGCCACGAGCGTCGCGATCCCGAAGTACGCGCCGTGGGGCAGACCGGCGATGAAGCGGGCCCCGAGCACGAGACCGAAACTCGGCAGCACCGCGGATGCCACCGTCGCCACGGTGAAGGCGACGAGCAACCACAACAGCAGCTTCTTGCGGGGGAAACGCGCGGAGAGCGCCGCGATGGTCGGGGCGCCGATCACGACGCCGGCAGCGTAGGCCGAGATGAGCCAGCCCGCCTGGGCGATGCCGCCCTCCCGGTCTGATGCCGTGAGCTGTGGCAGCAGGTCGGCGGCGAGGTTCGGCAACAGCCCCATCGCCACGAACTCGGTCGAGCCGATGCCGAACCCGCCGAGCGCGAGCGCGAGCAGCGCGAACCGCACGCGCACGGCGGAGGGCGAGGTGGTGGCGGTCGACGGCGCGGTGAGCGTGCTCACTCGGCGTCGGCCTGCGCGATCGCCCGCTCGACGCGCTCGACTTTGCCGGTGAGTTCGCCCGTGTGGCCTGGACGGATGTCGGCCTTGAGCACGAGCGAGACGCGCGGCCCGAAGGCTGCCACTGCCTCGGTGGCTGCCTTGACGACCGCGAAAATCTCGTCCCAGTCCCCCTCGATCGTGGTGAACATGGCGTCGGTCTGGTTCGGCAGGCC
>JAODAY010000021.1 GCA_025463665.1 Microbacteriaceae bacterium | reverse complement strand
CGGGGGAGAAGGCGAGTGTCTCGAGTGGCCGGTCGGTATTGCTCATTCGGCCGACGTTACCCGCCTGACACCCGGGCAGGGGCGACGGGGCGTAAGACTACGTAGCGTGGCATCCGGTGTAAAGAATTCTTGACACGCGGCGTGCCGAGTCGTACGCTCCCATGTAAACAATTCTTGACATGAAGGCCCGCGGTGACACTCGAACGACGTTCGTGGACATACCTGGCGGTCGCCGTCGCGGCGTACGGCGCCTACCTCGTCTACATTCTGTCGAGAGGATCCGCCCCGCTCGTCGAGCTGGACTACGTTCCTGCGATGCTCTGGTCGATCGCAATCGCAATCGCAATCGCCCTCGCCCTCGCCCTCGCCATCGTCGTTGGCATCGCACTGGGCATCGTGCAGGGCATCTTCACCCCGCGGCGGGAGCACGCCAAAGACGCCCGCGACCGCGAGATCGAGCTGCTCTGCAAGCACGTCGGGCAGGCGTTCCTCGTGATCGGCGGCGTCGCCGCGCTCCTGCTCGCGATCGTGGAGGCCGACCACCTCTCCATCGCCAACGTCGTGTACCTCTGCTTCGTGCTCGCGGCCGTCGTCGGGTCCGTCGCCAAGGTCGTCGTCTACCGCAGGGGTTTCCGACCATGGTGAAGGCGACGAGAGTGACCAACAACATCCGTGCGCTGCGGTTCGCGAACGGAGAGATGACGCAGGCCGATCTGGCCGAGCGCATCGGCGTGACACGGCAGACCGTCATCGCGATCGAGCAGGGACGCTACTCGCCGTCGCTCGAGATGGCGTTCCAGATAGCACGGGCATTCACCGTGCCGCTCGACCAGGTTTTCCACTACGGAGGAGGAGAGTCATGAAAGCGATAGTCCAACAGGAATACGGCGACTCGTCGGTGCTGCACCTCGACGAGGTGCCCGTGCCCGCGATTCGCGACGACGAGGTGCTCATCGGGGTGCGGGCCACCTCACTGAACATCGGGGACTGGCATCTCATGGCCGGGCTGCCGCTCCTGGCGCGGCTGGCGATCGGCCTCCGGCGGCCCCGGCAGGGAATTCGAGGCATGGATGTCGCGGGGCTGGTGCACGCCGTCGGCCCCGCCGTCACGGCCTTCGCGGTCGGTGACGAGGTCTTCGGTGTAGTCGACGGTGGTCTTGCGGAGTTTGCCGCCGCGTCGGTGAAGAAGATCGCGCGGAAGCCCGCGGGCCTGACGTTCGAACAGGCGGCGGCGATCCCGACGTCGGGCGCGACAGCTCTGCATGCGCTCCGCGACGCCGGGCGAATCCGTGCCGCACAGCGCGTTCTCGTGATCGGCGCCGCCGGGGGCGTGGGCATCTACGCGACCCAGCTCGCGAAGGCGTTCGGCGCCCACGTCACCGGTGTGTGCAGCACGACCAAGCTCGACCTCGTGCGCTCGCTCGGAGCCGACGAGGCCATCGACTACACGGTGTCGGACTTTACGACCCTGGGCGCGAGCTACGACCTCATCATCGACACTGCGGGCAACCGCCCGGTCGCCTCGCTGCGTCGAGCGCTCACCCCGGCCGGCACGCTTGTGATCGTCGGGGGCGAGGGCGGCGGGCGAGTGGCCGGAACACTGTCTCGGCAGATGGTTGCTCCGCTGCGCGGGGTCGGCTCGAAGCAGAGCTTTCGCGGACTGGTGTCGGTGACGAAGGCTGCGGATCTTGCCACGCTGGCCGAGTTCGTCGAACGGGGAGAGCTCTCGCCGGTGATCGACCAGTCGTACCCGCTGGGGCAGACCCGTGCGGCGATGAACCGCCTCGAAACGTCGGCTGCGGTCGGCAAGCTGGTTCTCGCCGTCTGAGCAGCCTCTCTGGTCACAGATGTTCCTTGCTCGCTAATGTCGAGAATGCCGCGGCGGCTACGACTTGTCGATGAAGGTGCCCACCGGGGGCATCCGAGAATCAGGGAGCGAATGATGAAGTACATGATTGCCATGTTCGGTAGCGCGTCGGAGATGGGCACCACGAAGACGCCCGAGTGGATCAACGACATGATCGCGTTCATGATCGACATCGACGTGAGGCTGCGTGCCTCCGGCGAGATGGTCTACAACGAGGGACTCGTCGACGGCAGCCAGGCCAAGGTCGTGCGCCTCGAGCATGGGCAGCCTGTTGCGACCGACGGGCCGTTCGCCGAGGCGAAGGAGTCGCTCATCGGGTTCTGGATCGTCGACGTGGAGAGCGAAGCGCGCGCCCTCGAGATCTGCGGCGAGATCGTTGTCTGGTCGGATGTCGTCGAGCTGCGTCCGGTGGCGGCGGGGCCGCCCGAGCAGTAAGGAGTGACCACCGACCGAGACGTCGTCGATCTGCTGCGCCAGCTGGCGCCGCAGGTCGTCGGCATGCTCGCCCGCCGCCACGGGCAGTGGGATCTCGCCGAAGACGCCGTGCAGGAGGCGCTGCTCGCGGCCAGCGGGCAGTGGCCCCGTGACGGCATCCCCGACACTCCGCGGGCCTGGCTGCTCGCCGTCGCCTCGCGGCGCTTCATCGACGCGGTGCGCAGCGAGAGCGCCCGGCGCACGCGCGAGAACACGGTTGCAACGCTCGAGGTGCGGGGCGACGCACCCGACCACGACGACTCCCTCACGCTGCTCTACCTCTGCTGCCACCCGGCGCTGTCGGTGCCGTCGCAACTCGCTCTCACCCTGCGAGCCGTGGGCGGACTCACCACGGCCGAGATCGCGAAGGCCTTTCTGGTGCCGGAGTCGACCATGGCACAGCGCATCAGCCGTGCAAAGCAGCAGATTCGCGCGGCCGGCCTCCGGTTCGAGCCGCCGCCGCACGCCGAGCGCGGTGAGCGTCTCGCGGTCGTGCTGCAGGTGCTCTACCTGGTCTTCAACGAGGGCTACACACCGGGGTCACGCACCGCCGACTCCGGCGCCGACCTCACCGACGAGGCGATACGCATCACCCGAATGCTCCTGGCGAATCTTCCGCACGACGGGGAGGTCGCCGGGCTCCTGGCGCTCATGCTGCTCAGCGACG
>JAODAY010000394.1 GCA_025463665.1 Microbacteriaceae bacterium | reverse complement strand
CTCCACCACTAGCGGCACGTTGCTCGCTCGGCGGCCGCCGAAGATTATGGCGTCGATGACGACGCCCTGAGGGTCTTCCCAGTCATCGGCGATCGTCGGGCACTGGCGCGCCGCGACGGTGAACCGGGAATTGGGGTGCGCCGCCGGAGTGCCGGAGGCCGGCGTCCAGTCGTGCCCGCGCCAGTCGATGAGGTGCTCGGGCGCTTTGTCGGTCATGCCCTCCCACCACACGTCTCCGTCGTCGCGCAACGCGACGTTCGTGAAGATGGTGTTGCCCCACACCGTGTCGATTGCGACGGGGTTGGTTGAGATGCCGGTGCCGGGGGCGACGCCGAAGAAGCCGGCCTCGGGGTTGATGGCGCGCAGCCGCCCGTCGGCGTCGGTGCGGAGCCAGGCGATGTCGTCACCGACCGTCTCGACGCTCCACCCGGGAATCGTCGGCTGCAGCATGGCGAGATTGGTCTTGCCGCAGGCGCTCGGGAACGCGGCGGCGACGTGGAAGACACGTCCGCGCGGGTTGGTGACCTTGATGATGAGCATGTGCTCGGCGAGCCAGCCCTCGTCGTGGGCCAGCACAGAGGCGATGCGCAGCGCGAAGGCCTTCTTCGCGAGCAGGGCGTTGCCGCCGTAGGCGGAGCCGAACGACCAGATCTCGCGCGTCTCGGGAAAGTGGGAGATGTACTTGGTGTCGTTGCACGGCCACGGAACGTCGTGCGCGCCGGCGACAAGCGGCGCCCCGACGCTGTGCACGGCGGGTACCCACTCCGTCTCGTCGGTGATGAGCTCGAGGGCGGCGGTGCCCATGCGGGTCATGATGCCGGTGGAGACGACGACATAGGGGGAGTCGGTCAGTTGCACACCGAGCTTGGCGAGCGGCGACCCGAGCGGGCCCATCGAGAAGGGAACGACATACATCGTGCGGCCGCGCATGCTGCCGGCGAAGAGCGGCTCGAGCGTCGAGCGCATCTCGGCGGGGGAACGCCAGTTATTGGTGGGGCCGGCGTCGTCGTCGTCGGCGGAGCAGATGAACGTGCGGTCCTCGACGCGGGCGACATCGCCCGCGTCGCCCCGGGCGAGAAAACTGTTCGGGCGGTGCTCCGGGTTGAGACGCAGGAGCGTTCCGGTCGAGAGCATGAGTTTGGTCAGGCCGTCGCGTTCGCGCAGGGAGCCGTCGCACCACTGAACGGAGTCCGGTGTGGTCAGTGCGGCGATCTTCTCGACCCAGGCGACGACGGATGCCGCGGCCGCCGCCGGAGCACGGTACGAGGTCTGTGCTGAGGTCGTGGGCATCGGTGCCGCCAGCAGTGCGCTCATTCTTGGCTCCATCCGGTTGATGTGATCGTAATTTGCTTCGTTGTTACATCGTGATCCGTGAAAACAGCGAGCGGCAGGGGAAAGTCCTAGAAAGAATGCCCGATCTTTCGCTAGGGTCGGACAATGAGCGATTTTGCAACACTCGGGCACCGCATCCGCCATTTCCGGGCGGGCGCCGGACTGACCCTCGACCAGCTCGGTCTCGCCGTCGGCGTCGCCGGCAGCCAGTTGTCCCTCATCGAGAACGGTCGACGCGAACCGCGGCTGAGCCTCATCGGCGCCATCGCCGAGGCCCTCGGGGTTCCGGTCGCCGACCTGCTCGACGATGCGCCGCCGACCGAACGCGCGGGTCTCGAGATCGAACTCGAGCGGCTGCAGAAGGGGCCGGTCTACGCCTCGCTCGGCCTGCCCCCCGTGCGCCCCGGCAAGGGCGTGACAGATGAGACGCTCACGGCGCTCGTCGGGCTGCACCGGGAGCTCGCCCGCCGCTCGCGCGAGGCGATCGCGACCCCGGAGGAGGCGAGGCGCGGCAACACCGAACAGCGCCAGCGCATGCGCGAGCTCGACAACCACATCGAAGCCATCGAGGATCTCGCCGAGAACGAGGTGCGCGCCGTCGGTCACGTCGGCGGTGCCCTCACACACCGCTCGGTCACCCGCATGGCGGAGCGACTCGGATTCGAACTCGTGCACGTGAACGACCTTCCGCACTCCGCGCGATCGGTCACCGACCTCGACAACGGCCGCATCTACCTCCCTCCTGCGTCAATCCCGGGCGGGCACGGCCTGCGCTCGATGGCGCTTCAGGCCATGGCGCACCGAGTGCTCGGGCACTCCGAACCGACCAGCTATGCCGACTTCCTTCAGCAGCGGCTCGAGATCAACTACTTCGCCGGCGCCTGCCTGATGCCCAGGCGGCAGTCGCTCGCGTTCCTGCGCGAGGCGAAAGCAAAGCACGACATCGCCGTCGAGGACTTCCGTGACGCCTTCGGCGTCACCCACGAGAGCGCGGCGCTGCGCTTCACCAACCTCGCGACTGCGCACCTCGACATGACTGTGCACTTTCTGCGCGTGGGAGACGACGGCGCCGTCTACAAGGCCTATGAGAACGACGGCCTGCGCCTGCCGGTCGACGTGACCGGCTCGACCGAGGGGCAACTCGTCTGCCGCCACTGGAGTGCCAGGGTCGCTTTCGCCCGCACCAACCGCACGACGGAGTTCTACCAGTACACCGACACCCCGGAGGGGACCTTCTTCGACTCGACCCAGACCGGCACCACCAGTGCGGGGGAGTTCTCCATCACGGTCGGCGTGCCCTTCGTTCACTCCAAGTGGTTTCGCGGGCGCGAGGTCGTCAACCGCCGCACGTCGACCTGCCCGGATGACGCGTGCTGCCGCCGACCGAGCGCGGAACTCTCGAGGCGCTGGTCGGGTCGGGCCTGGTCGAGTGCGAAGCTGCACGCCCACATCCTCTCGCCGCTGCCCTCCGGCACCTTCCCCGGGGTCGATGACCAGGAGCTGTACGAATTCCTCGATCGGCACAGCGCGGCAGCGGAGTAGC
>JAODAY010000354.1 GCA_025463665.1 Microbacteriaceae bacterium | reverse complement strand
CGGCCATCCCAAATCCCTAGTTCGGGTTCTGGAATGGCCGTCTGATCGTACTTTATGTGGATCCAAGGGGATTCGAACCCCTGACCCCCTGCATGCCATGCAGGTGCGCTACCGGGCTGCGCCATGGACCCATCTGGTTTGTCACCTTCGAAAACGCAACTTCTAAAGATTACTACACAATCAGAGCCCCGCGGACCGCGAAGGGCTCGAAGCGCCGTCGATCGCCCGAAAATCGGCCCGCGCGCCGGTCTCGACGACACCGAAACGAGGATGCCCGCCTTGCCGGAGCAGGACGGGCATCCTCGGTGATGGTCGAGACGCTACTCGGCGCTCTCCGCGGAGAGAGCGACGGGCGCGTTGTCGTCGGCGGCGGGCACCTGGGCGCTCGCGACGTCGAGGGGAATGGTCGGGCAGTCCTTCCACAGGCGCTCGAGCGAGTAGAACATGCGGTCTTCCTCGTGGAAGACATGCACGACGATGTCGCCGAAGTCGAGGAGGATCCAGCGACCCTCCGTGCGACCCTCGCGACGCAGCGTTTTCGCGCCGGCCTCGAGCATCTTGTCTTCGATCTCGCCGGCGATGGCGACGACATTGCGTTCGTTGCGTCCGGTGGCGATCAGGAAGACGTCGGTGAGCGGCATGGGGCCAGACACGTCGAGGGCGACGAGATCTTCAGCCTGCTTTGAGTCGGCGGCGAGAGCCGCAACGGTTACCAGTTCGCGGGCGCGGGGAGATGCAGTCACTTGGTCCTTAAAAGATGGGGTGAAGATGATTTCACGATTAGAAGATGTTGAGTACGAACCCGGTGACGAGGAGGCCGAGTACGACCGCCGCCATTCCGGATGCCGACACGAGGAGCACGGTCAGCATGCGATTGCTGTGCTTGCCGCTCGATTCGATGCCACCGCGCGTTGCGGTGTGGCTACTGACCGCGGTGATGGCACGCACGGGAGCAGAGTCTGTGATGGGGAGTTCCTGGTCGTAGGAGTCGAACAGGTGGTCGACCTCGGGATCGTCGTAGTGACGCGAGTCTCGACCGGTCGCGCCGACGCTTCCGGGGAGGTTGATCGTGCCGGTGATGAGAATCTCACCGGTCGCGCTGAGCACCGAGGAGAAGTCATCGCGCTGCGGGCTCAACGGCAGCACGAGCGCATTGGTGCTCATGGAGTTGTTTCCGCCACCGACCTCGCGGCTGATGGTGTTCTCCGGCGGCTGGCTCTCGTCGTCGATGTCGGCCTGCAGCGACCAGTGCCCGATCGGCGGAACATAGGTCGTCGGCGCGGAAGTGTCGTCTGCGTCGTCGGCACGGTACTCGTCGAGCGAGTGAATCGCGGCGGGTTCGATATCGGCGGGGCCGACGTCGGCACGCTCCACCTCGCCGGGCTCGACTTCGGCGTGCTCGATTTCGGCGGGCTCGACTTCGGCGTTCGTGAAGAAGTCGGCTTCCTCGAGCTTGTCGGCGGCGAGCTTGTCGGCGGCTAATTTGTCGGCGGCGAGCGTCTCGTCGGTCAGCGTCTCGTCATCGGATGCCTCGGGCTCGAGCCGCACCGGGAACGCGAAATCGGCGGCGGAGTCCGTCATGTGGCTGCCGTGCGTGAGTGCCTCGAACTCGGCCATCGCGTTGGACAGCGCCGGGGCGGGCGTCACGGCGGGCTCGACGAGCGGCGGAATGGCACCGTCGGTCCGCTCGGTCGAGACGGAGGCCGCGTTCTCGGCGTCGGCCCGCGCGAGCTTCTCAGCCTCGGCCTGTGCCAGTGCGGCCACCTCGGCCTCCGCGAGTGCGACCTTCTCCGCTTCGGCTTGAGCGGCCCGCTCGCGGGCGCGTCCGCGTTTGGACCACTTCATCGGCGCTGGCTGCTCGACGGGCTGCTCGGTAGCGGGAAGCTCGGTAGCGGGCAACTCGGTTGCAGGCGGCTCGGTGTCGGGGCTTGTGTCGGTGTCAGCGTCCGTGCTGGTGCCAGCCTCGTTGCCAGGGCCAGCGTCGGCGGCTTCGAGCGGGGCGGCCCGGAGGCGCGCGGCCTCGAGCCTTGCGGCCTTGCGCTCGTCGGCTGCTGCCTGCTCGGCGGCGGCGAGCTCCGCTTCGGTCGCATTGGTGTTCGCGGAGCCTTCAGACGGTGATCCTCCGGCCTCGGCGGCGGCCGCGGCCTCGGCGGCCGCACGCAGGGCGCGCAGCTCACGTCGCGTCAGGCTGCGCTCTTCGCCCGGAACGGTGATCGGGTTCACCGGTGCGACCGCGGTGACCTCTATGGGATCGCCCACGGTGACTGCGGCGGGGGGCGTGTTGTCGGCGTCGTCGGCGACGCCGGATGTCGGAGTCTGATCCATAGGTGTTTCCTCGGCGGCGGGAGCGTCCACGGTTTGTTCGGGTGTGGACGCACGACGCGAGTAAGGCGAGACGAAGGTCTCTGCGGGCGTGACGACGGTGCTGCTGTCGCGAGGGGTAGTCGTGGTCATGATGAAGGGAATGCTCGACGTCGGTACGGCGCCGGTTGCACGGTTGTAGAGCGCGGCGCCGATGGGCTCCGGCGACAGGAGCAGCGCGGATCCCGAACGGTCGACGTCGGCCGTGACATCCGTCGGCTCTGGCTCGACGAAGTTGACGACACCGTCGGTGACGATGGCACTCGCTCGACGGCCACTGGGGCGCACGTCGGCGGCGATTTGCGAGTCGTCGAATTCCTCCATGCGGGGGCGCTCACGGCGCTGTTCCTCACGGAGTGCACGCCTCGAGTGGGGAGGCGGACCCTGGAAAGCAGTCATTGAATACTCCGATACAAGTGATGCTTGGAGATGTACTGAACTACACCATCGGGAACCAAGTACCAGACCGGATAACCCCGGCTCACCCGGTCTCTGCAATCCGTTGAGGATATTGCGAGCGCCGGCACTTCAAGCAAGCTTACGCCCTGCTCTGGCAAACCCGAAATGCTCAGGGAATGGCCAGGGCGCGTGACGGCGATGAAGTGCGCGAGGGGCCAGACACGGTCGACGTCTTTCCACTCCAGAATCTGGGCGATCGCGTCTGCGCCACTGATGAAGAAGATATCGGAGTCGGGGCGCGCAGCGTGGATGTCGCGAAGGGTGTCGATCGTGTACGTCGGCCCGACGCGGTCGATGTCGACCCGGCTGACGGTGAAGCGGGGGTTCGCGGCGGTCGCGATGACCGTCATGAGGTAGCGATGCTCCCCCTCGGTCACCACCGACTTCATCCACGGCATGCCCGTGGGCACGAAGATCACCTCGTCGAGGTCGAACTTCGCCTGCACTTCGCTCGCGGCAACGAGGTGGCCGTTGTGAATGGGATCGAAGGTTCCACCCATGACCCCGACCCGGTTGCGGCGGGTCGCCTCTTCGGCCACGCGCTGCGCCTAGTGGCCGGCGGTGTGGTGGTCGGTGGATCCGGGTGTGTGCTTCAGGTTCTGGCGGTTCGACACGTCACGGTAGCTCCACATGACGACGCCGAGGGAGACGAACACGGCCGCGGCGATGCCCGCGTAACCGATCGGGGGGATCGGCAGGCTCGAGGCCTCTTCCGATGCAGCGGCGATAAGGCTGGCGATCAGCGACATGGTGTTCTCCATTCAGGGCCGCGTGACGATTCGGGGCCGCCTAAAGCTTAGCCGCGCACCTGGCCCGCTCCGCGCACGATCCACTTGGTGCTGGTGAGTTCGCCGAGTCCCATCGGACCGCGGGCGTGCAGTTTCTGAG
Source organism: Microbacteriaceae bacterium (assembly GCA_025463665.1). Taxonomy (GTDB): domain Bacteria; phylum Actinomycetota; class Actinomycetes; order Actinomycetales; family Microbacteriaceae; genus Conyzicola. Next base: position 2,192 of record JAODAY010000354.1, on the reverse strand, counting down.
TGGAGATGCCGACCTCGGCGCCGAATCCGAACTCTCCCCCGTCAGTGAACCGCGTCGAGGCGTTCACCATGACGACCGCGGAGTCGACCTGCGCAAGAAAGCGTTCGGCGCTGACGAGGTCGCTCGTGATGATCGATTCGGTGTGGTGGGTCGAATACCGCGCGATGTGCGCGATCGCCGCGTCGAGGTCGTCGACGACCCGCACGGCGATGTCGAGCGACATGTATTCGGTCGCCCAGTCCGCTTCGGTCGCGTCGACGACATCGGCGAAACGCGCGCGGGTCGCCTCGTCGGCGTGGATGGTGACGCCAGCCTGGCGCAGGCGGGCGAGCACCGGGGGCAACAGACGGTCGGCGGATGCCGCGTGCACGAGCAGCGTCTCGAGCGCGTTGCACACGCTGGGCCTCTGCACCTTGGCGTTGTGCACGATCTCGACGGCCATCTCTTCGTCAGCCGATTCGTCGAGGAACACGTGCACCACGCCCGCGCCGGTCTCGATGACGGGCACGGTCGATTCAGCCACGACGGTGTTGATGAGGTCGGCGCTGCCCCGCGGAATGAGGACGTCGACGTAGCCGCGCGCTCGCATGAGGCGCTTCGCACCGTCACGCACGAATTCGTCGACGGTCTGCACCGCCTCGATCGGCAGCCCGACGCTTGCGAGTGCCTCCTGAATGACCTCCACGAGCACCCGGTTCGTGTTCTCGGCCGCAGAGCCGCCGCGCAACAGCACCGCGTTGCCGCTCTTGAGCGCGAGCGCCGAGATGTCGACGGTCACGTTGGGCCGCGCCTCGTAGATCGCGCCGATGACACCGAAGGGAACCCGCACCTGGGTCAGCCCCACACCGTTCGGCAGGCTGCTTCCCCGCACGACCTGGCCGACGGGGTCGGTGAGTGCCGCGACCTCGCCGACGGCGGCGCTGAGCGCGGCCAGTCGGCCGTCGTCGAGCCGGAGCCTGTCGGTCAACCCGGTCGAGAGGCCGTTCTCGTGTCCGTTCGCGAGGTCCACCTCATTCGCCGACAGGATGCGGTCGGCAGCGGCGACCACGGCGGCGGCGATCGCGTCGAGCGCCGCGTTCTTGCGATCGGTCGTGACCGTGGCGAGCGTTCTTGCCGCGAGGCGTGCGGCCTCGAACTTGGCCTCGATCGACAGCGAGGGCACGGCGGTTTCTGTCACGGCTGTATCGGTCATGCCGCAAGTGTAGAACGAGCGGGCGGGGCGCGCAGGGTCACGGGTATTGCGTGGCATCCGTGGTTCTGACACTGTGAACCGCGCCCACAATCGTGACGAGTGCGGCCATGACAGGAGCGACAATGACCGCCTACACGACGTCGCGCGACGGCACGCGCATCGCCTTCGACCGCGAGGGCACCGGCCCGGCGGTCATTCTCGTCGGCGGCGCCATGCAATTCCGCGCCTTCGATCCGACCACGCGCGAGCTCGCGCACCTCCTCGCTGAGCGCGGCTTCACGGTTGTCAACTACGACCGGCGAGGCAGGGGCGAGAGCGGCGACACCCTGCCGTTCGCCGTGGAGCGCGAGGTCGAAGACATCGCGGCGCTCATCGATGAGATCGGAGACGGCGCGGCCCTCTTCGGCGGCTCATCGGGCGCGGTGCTCTGTTTGTGGGCGGCGGCGGCGGGGCTCGACGTCGCCAAGCTCGCGCTGTGGGAGGCGCCTCTGACACCCGAGGGGGAGGTCGACGACGGGGAGACTCTCGAGGCGCTGCAGAAGCTCATCGCCAACGACGACCGCGAGGCCGCGGTCGCCTACTTCATGCGCGACATGCCGCGGGAATGGTTCGAGGGGGCACGCAATTCCCCGGCGTGGCCGGTGATGCTCACGATCGCGCCGACGCTCGCCTACGACACCGCCGTCCTCGACAAGGCGACCAAGTCGCCGTGGGCTGAACAGTGGTCGACAGTGACCCAGCCGACGCTCGTGCTGCTGGGCGAGCAGACACAGCCGATCTTTCCGCCGGCGGCGGATGCGCTCGTCGCCGCTCTCGCAGACGCCCGTCAGCAGCGACTCGACGCGGCCAACCATAGCTGGCGCCCGGAGGTCATGGCCGACGCGCTGGAGGCGTTCCTCCGCGAGTGACGGCGTTGAGCTGCACGGCGACGAGCGACGCCCCGATAAAGCGAGGATCAGACGGCGTCGAACCAGGTGCCGACGTCGTCGCCCGAGAGGGC
>JAODAY010000351.1 GCA_025463665.1 Microbacteriaceae bacterium | reverse complement strand
CTGAGCAACCAGGCTTGGCGCGTGCGGGAGATGAGTGCCAAGGTCGTTGCCCGTCGCAGGCTCGCCTTCCCCGCCGAGGTGGCTCTGCTTGCTGCCGACGAGGTCGCTCGCGTGCGCGCGCAGGCCGCCCGCGCTCTCGCGGAGATCGGTCGCGCCGAGGACATCGACGTGCTGCGCTCGCTGCTCAAGGATCCCGAGATCGAGGTGCGTCGGGAAGCCGGCGCCGCGCTCAAAAAGCTCCGGTCATCGCTGCCCGCACAGCCGCAGACCGAGGAGCCCGCCGCCGACTAGTGGTTCTCGCGGTCGTTGCTTGCATCCTGATCGAAGAGGGTCTCGTCGAGAACGAGGCTCGCCGTGTCTGGTGCAACGGCCGTCTCGCGGTACTTTCGAGCCTTCTTCGATGACTGCAGGTAGTGGTAAACCGTCGGCACCAGCGTGAGCACGACCGCGGCGATCAGGATCAGGTCTATGTAGTTGGTCACGAAGTCGGCGAGCGGCGGGATGTAGCCCAGCAGGAAGCCGGCGAACGTGAGGCCCGCGCCCCAGATCATCGCGCCGACGAGGTTGTAGAACGAGTACTTGCGGTAATTCATGTGCCCGACACCGGCCGCGACCGGGGCGAAAGTGCGCACGACGGGAACGAACCGCGCGACGATGACCGCGAGACCGCCGAAGCGTTCGAAAAACGCGTTGGTGCGCCGTACGTTGCCTATGGAGAACAAACCGGTCTCCTTGCGCTCGAAGACTCGGGGACCCGCCTTGTGCCCGATGAAGTAGCCGACCTCGCCGCCGAGGAACGCCGCGAACCCGATCGCGAGGCTCACCCACCAGATGTCTATTCCCATCGCTCCGGTGAAAGTCAGGAGGCCCGTGATCACGAGAAGCGTGTCACCGGGCAGCAGGAAGCCGATCAGCAGGCCGGTCTCGGCGAAGACGATGAAGCAGACCCCGAGCAGTGCGAACGCCCCGAAACCGTTGATCAGGTTCTCCGGATCGAGCCACGGTATGAGCGAGGTCGCTAGCACGAGATATTCTCCAGTCATCGGCTGCCTGTGACAATCGGCGGCAGCCGAGAGCGTTGTTGTGACCCAGATTACAGGCTCGCCGAAACGGTAACAGTGGGGGAGAACCCCCAGATTCGCAGACGGAAAACCCTGAGTGCGGGAGAAGGGACTTGAACCCTCACGCCTTTCGGCACAGGTACCTAAAACCTGCGTGTATACCAATTTCACCACTCCCGCGAGCGCTCACAAGTGTACCGGCGAACGCGTTGCCGCCCGTCTCGCGTCGGATACCCCCCGGTGCCGGTCGTGGGCGGGGCGCAACACGGTTCCTGGCGGGAGAGGGGGGCTCGTTTTACCCCCGAGCGTGCGCCCATAATCGAGATCAACCGACCATCCGCTCGATCGAGGAGACTGTTGTGGCTACCCAACTCAACCCGTACCTGAACTTTCGCGACAACGCGCGAGAGGCCATGGAATTCTACAAGTCCGTGCTCGGCGGTGAACTCACAATGAGCACCTTCGGGGAATTCGGCATGAGCGAGGACCCCGTCGAGAAAGACAAGATCATGCACGCGCAGCTCGAGTCCCCCTCCGGCCTCGTGCTCATGGGCGCCGACACGCCCAGCAGCCTGCCCTACAGCGAAACCTCGAACATCTCCGTGTCTCTCAGCGGTCAGGATGACGCGGAGTTGACCGGCTACTGGGAGAAGCTGTCCGACAACGCCACGATCCTCGAGCCCCTCGCAAAGGCGCCGTGGGGTGACAGCTTCGGCATGCTTTCCGACCGTTTCGGCGTCACCTGGCTCGTCAACATCGCGGGGCCGAAGGAGTAGCAGCACCGGCGACTCGGTCGGCCGCGCGGCATCGCGGGGCTGACCGGCCGCGAACTGTGGATAAGTTTCGCGGCGGCCGTGGCATCCGTTCATGATGTTCGCATGTCGCAGGCCGAGTCGATCATCACCGACCAGGTGCGCGAGAGGGTGCGCCGCGACGGGGTCGACCTCAGCACCGACCGCGAACTCGCCGGGCGCTACGTGCGCGACGCGGTGCAGCGCTACAGCGAGCGGGCGCTCGGCGGGTCCATGCCGCTGCTCGCCGACGAGGCGCACACCATGCGGCAGGTGGTGGCCACGCTCACCGGGTTTGGGCCGCTGCAGCCGTTCTTCGACGACGCCGAGGTCGAGGAGATCTGGATCAACGGCCCGAACCGGGTGTTCATCGCGAAGAACGGCGTAGCCGAGCTGACCGGCATCGAGCTGACCGACACACAAGTGCGCGACCTGGTCGAGCGCATGCTGCAGTCCACCGGCCGCCGCGTCGACCTGTCATCGCCCTTCGTCGACGCCTCGCTGCCCGACGGCTCCCGCCTGCACGTCGTGATTCCCGACGTGACCCAGCGGCACTGGGCCGTGAACGTGCGCAAGTTCACCCAGCGCATTCGCGACCTCCAGCGGCTGGTCGTGCTCGGCTCGCTCAGCCATCAGGCGTCCGAATTTCTGCGCATGTGCGTGCTTGGCGGCCAGAACATTCTGGTTTCGGGGGCGACGCAGAGCGGCAAGACGACCATGCTGGGCGCCCTACTGTCGGCGGCGCGTGCGGGGGAGCGCATCATCACTGTCGAGGAGACGTTCGAGCTCGACGTCGCGGCGCGGGACAGGGTGGCAATGCAGTGCAGGCAGCCGAGCCTCGAGGGAGCGGGTGAAATCACGCTGCGGCGCCTGATCAAGGAGTCGCTGAGGATGCGGCCCGACCGGCTCGTCGTAGGCGAGGTGCGGGAGGCGGAGTCGCTCGACCTGCTCATCGCGCTCAACAG
>JAODAY010000344.1 GCA_025463665.1 Microbacteriaceae bacterium | reverse complement strand
TCGCCCTCGCGGTTCCGCCTGCTGTCAGTCACGTGGTCATGCAGACCACGAGCCAGAACTCCATCTCAATCAGCGACGCCCCTGGCCCCTCCGGTGGACTGTTGTTCAAGTCGTCGACGGGGGCGATGATCATGATCAACGACACAGGAATAACCATCACCAACGGGCAGGCGTCGATCATTCTCGCGGGCACCTCGGTGACCATCAACAACGGCGCCCTGGTGGTGAACTGATGCCCGGGCCCGTTCTGCAGGTCGGCGCGACGGTACTCTGCCCGCACGGCGGTCAGGTGTCGGCCGTCACCTCTAACTCCCGTGTGCTTCTCGGCGGCTCGCCCGCCGTGACCGTCGGCGACACCTACCCCGTCGCCGGGTGCGTCTTCAATGTCTCGGGCAAACCCCAGCCGTGCGTCACGGCGAAGTGGATGGTCGTGGCAACGCGGGTCATGGTCGGCGGCCAGCCCGTGGTCATTCAGGGCGGATCGGGACTGTGCTACAGCGCCGAGCAGGCGCCCCAGGGGCCGGCATCCGTGGTGTCGACCCAGCCCAAGGTGGTGGCTACGTGACCAGGCACACCACTTTCCCCCTCCAGGTCGATGCCCACGGCTCGACGGCGCGCAGCGACGAGAACGACTACATCGCGGGCCTCGTCGAGCAGCTGCTGTTCACCGCACCGGGCGAACGTGTCAACCGGCCGGACTTCGGCGTCGGCGTCGCAGAATTGCTCTTCAACCCGGTGTCGCCCGAGGTCGCCGTGACGACACAGCTCGTCATTCACGGCGCGCTGCAACAGTGGCTCGGCGACCTCATCGACGTGGCCGAGGTGCTGGTGAGTGCCGAGGACTCCACCCTGTTCATCCGGGTCGCCTATTCGGCACGACGGAGCGGCCAACCAGGCACTGTTCGATTCGCGATCGACGGGAGTACACGATGAGCACCTCCGATCGCCGCCAACTCGTGCAACAGAGCACCACCATCAATGGGGTGGACTACGTCGAGGTCGTCACCCCTTCCCCCGGAGAGGTTGCCGACCGGCTTCGCCTGACTTTCGTGAACCCCCTGGCAACGCTGCCCGCAGCGGACCAGGTGCGCGTTACGGGCGGGGAACGAATCCGCTCGATCGTGGCGACGGGGGTTGCTCCGACCGATGACCCGGACACCGTCCTCGTCACCCTTGCAAGCAGCGGAGACCTGTCGCCGTACATGCTTGAGATCGTCGGCGGCGCTACCGACTTAGCGCCCCCGACGTGGATCGATCCGGCACTGAACTGCGCAGAATTCAGCTTCGCCCTTGACTGCGCCACCGATCTCCCCTGCGACGACGCCGACGACTGCCCACCCGCGGCGGTGGTCGAGCCCCGCATCGACTATCTGGCACGCGACTGGGAGAGCCTGCGTGCCGTGCTCCTCGACCGCCTGTCGGTGCTGCAGCCGGATTTTGCGACTCGCAATCCGGCCGACATGAGGATGATGTTCATCGAGTTGATCGCCGAGCTCGGGAGCAACACTTCCCTGCGCCAAGACGCCATCGCCACCGCCGGCAGTCTCGGCACCGCACGAGACCGCATCTCGGTGCGGCGGCACGCCCGGCTGGTCGACTACGCGATGAGCGACGGTCGGAACGCGCGCACCTGGGTGCGATTCGCGGTGCCCGACGACGTTGTGATCACGTCGGGAGGCCCGGTCCCCGTCGTGGCGCGACGCAGTCGGTTCCTCACCGGTTCGGCCGGTGCGCCCACCCTGATAGAGATCGGATCCGAGGAGGAGCGCAGCGCCCGCCGAGCGGGAGCGATCGAGTTCCAGAGCATGCACGCCCTCGCCGTAATCGCCGGTGCGCACACCTCCATGCGATTCCACACCTGGTCGGGCGTCAGGCCCGTTGTCCCCACGGGCGCCACGGCGGCGACGCTTACCGGCCATCTGCCGCTTCTGGCCCCGGGCGACTTGCTCGTGCTCGTCGAGAACCGCCATCCGATCACCGGAGACCCCGACGATGCGGAAGCGTCACGCCGACAGCCAGTGCGTCTGACCGGTGTAGTCGCCGACAACGGCGCCCGGCCGCTCGCCGATCCGGTGACCGGCGCAGCCATCACCGAAATAACGTGGCACCACGACGACGCTCTCCCCTTCCCGCTCATCGTGCGCACCGACGACGGGGCTGACGACGGCGCTCTCGCTCTCGGCAACGTCGTGCTCGTGGATCACGGCGCGCACCGACCCGTCGAGACGATCGGCCCCGTGCCGGACGCCGGGCGCGTTGAGCTGCGCCTGCGCGAAGGCCCGGTGAGCCAGATCGCGCATCAACGCGCCGTTCCGCGACTCGACGGCTCGGTAGCGGGCGAGACCTTCGTGCGATTCGATCCCGCCGGCTCCGCGTCCTCGGCCCTGACCGGGGAGCCGAGCCTGATACTGCCGGACGTCGAACTGCGGGACACCGACGGCGACGACAACGGCACGCCGTGGACACCGCAGCGGGACCTTATCTCGAGCGGGTCCAACCGCGACTTCGTCGTCGAGGTCGACGACGACGGCGCCGCCCGGCTGCGCTTCGGTCGCCACTTCGAAGGCGCCCCCGCGAACGGAAAGCCGCCCGAAGCCGGACACTCCTTCATGGCCACCTACCGCATCGGCAATGGCACCGTGGGCAATGTCGGTTCGGGCGCCATTCGCAGTGTGCTCGACGGACCCGGCATCGCGGCCGCGCTGCTGGAGGCCCTCCCCCGGTCGGTCGTCGAGAATCCCGTGCCCGCTGTGGGAGGAACCGACCCGGAATCGATCGAGCAGGTGCGCCAGCGCGCGCCCTTCGCGTTCCGGCGGCAGGAGCGTGCTGTCACGGCGGACGATTACGCCCGCCGCGCGGAACGGTACGGCCTGCCGGGGCGGGCGCTCGTGCAGCGCGCCGTCGCCAACATCCGCTGGACCGGGAGCTGGTACACCGTCGTCGTGGCCATCGATCTTGCCGGCGGGGCCGACCCCGATGAGGCGTTCCTCGACTCCGTGGCCGCGTACCTGGACGACTACCGGATGGCGGGCCACGACCTGCAGGTGGTCGCCGCGGCCTACGCGCCGCTCGAGGTGGGCATTGCGGTGACGGTGGATGCCAGCTACCGGCGCGACCTCGTGCGCGCTGGGCTGCGCGACGTCATGTCGAACCGGCGGCTGCCCGATGGACGACTCGGGCTGTTCCACCCCGACCGGCTCACCTTCGGCGGAAACGTCTACCTTGGCCCGATCCTTGCGGCGGCGCACGCCGTCACCGGGGTGGAGCGCGTTAGGGCGACCCGCTTCTCCCGCTACCGGCTTCCCGGATCCGACGCCAGGGACACCGGCCGAATCGAGATCGGCACCCGCGAGATTGCGCGCCTCGACAACGATCCCAGCAGGCCGGAGCGCGGCCGGTTCGTGATTGACAGGGTGGAGGGCGGGCGATGAGCTGCGGATGCGGAGACGGCACGCACGGGTGGTGGTGCGACGAGCGCGTGGCGACCACGCCTCTTCCCGTGAGCAACCGGCCCGGTCTTCCGGTCATCCGTCGCCGGGTCGCGACGCACGCCACAGCCAAGGCAACCATGCTGCAGGCGCTGTCGAGACCCGGCCTCATCGCCCTACACGAGCTCACCCGCAGGACCGACGACGACTTCTCCGTCGCCCTTCTGGACACCGCAGCGACCGCCGTCGACATCGTCACCTTCTACACCGATCGGCACGTGAACGAGCAGTACCTGCGAACGGCAACCGAACAGCGCTCGGTCGCGGCGCTCGCGCGACTCATCGGCTACGCACCACAACCGGCGATCGCCCCCACCGTCGACCTTGCCTTCACGCTGGAAACTGCACCGGGCGCTCCCGTCCGTACACGCGTACCCGTGGGCACGGCAGTGCAGAGCAACCCGGAGCCGGGCCAGCCTCCCGCCGTCTACGAGACGCTGCACGACCTCGACGCGAGCCCGGCCTGGAACGCGCTGCGGCCCCGCGCCCGTCGGCGACACGGCGCGCCCGGCACGCGGGTCTCGCTCGCCGGCACCGTCACCGGGATCGCCGCCGGAGACGGCGTGCTCTTTCGTGCCGGGCCGGGCGACCGGTCCGTCACCTTCGCGCTGGTCTCCAAGGTCACCAACGTCGACGCGGTCCCCGCCCTGCCCGGAGTTCCGGGATCTCCGCCCCGCACCGAGTTGGAAATCTCGCCGGTCGGGACTAAGAACGCCGACCCATCGGTGGAACCGCTACCCTCGACGGGAACCCTGCCCGGCATGCCCGCCTCGGTGGAGTGGATCGACGAGCCGAGCCTGAGCGCGGCGGCGCTCGACGCCGGGCTGCTCGCCCGCTCACTCGACATCGACGACATCGTGGCTCCGCTCGCCGCCCCGAGCGGCAGCCCCGGCCAGGTCGCGCTGTTCCGGCAGCAGCGCGCTCTCGCCGGGTCGCAGGCTCCCCCTTCGTCATCGATCGCCGCCACGATCGCCCTCGCGTCGGCCCTGCCTAATGTTCCGGCCAACATCTACTCGTGGGCGAAACCTCTCATCCTCCCGTGGGAAGCCGCCACGGCGGACCACTACAAGTCGATCGGGGCAGCCGGCGATGTCTACCTCGACGGTGCGTCTCCGGGCGTTCCTGCCGGTTCGCTCGTGGTGCTGCGCTCTGACGACAAGTGGGCGGCGTATGCGGTGACCAAAGCCGCGGCGGAATCGGTCACCGTGTTCGCAACTACCGGCCGCTGCATCCGTCTCTCACTGACCCCGAAAACGGGGCTCGGCGAATTCTCTGTGCGCCGCACGACTGCCTACGCCGCGCCCGAATACTTCGCTCTTGCAGACGTGCCGGTGGTCGAGCCGCTCACATCGGCGACCATCGAACTCGACGGCTTGCAGCTCGGACTGCGGGAAGGACGACCCGTGGTGCT
>JAODAY010000333.1 GCA_025463665.1 Microbacteriaceae bacterium | reverse complement strand
GTGAGCACCTCGTCGACGATGAGCAGCGCGCCGTTGTCGTGCACGAGCGTCGAGAGCAGGTCGTTGAAACCGGGCAGGGGGGTTACGACGCCCATGTTGGCCGCGGCGGCCTCGGTGATGACCGCGGCGATGCGCGGTCCGTGCTCGGCGAACACCGCCGCGATCGCGTCGCGGTCGTTGTAGGGCACCACGAGCGTCTGCGCCGCGGTCGCCGCCGTGACACCGGCTGAGCCGGGCATCGCCATGGTCGCGAGTCCGGAGCCGGCCTCGGCCAGGAGCCCGTCGGAATGGCCGTGGTAGTGCCCGGCGAACTTTACGAGCAGGTCGCGTCCGGTGAATCCGCGGGCGAGACGGATCGCCGTCATGGTGGCCTCGGTGCCGGTCGACACGAGCCGCACCTTCTGCACGGCGGGAACGCGCGCGAGGATGAGCTCCGCGAGCTCGGTCTCGCCGGGGGTCGATGCCCCGAAGGAGAGACCTCGCGCCGCGGCATCCTGAACCGCACTGATCACAGACGGATGCGCGTGGCCGAGAATCGCCGGACCCCAGGAGTTGACGAGGTCGACGTAGGAGCGACCCTCGATGTCGGTGATGTATGCACCGGAGGCCGACACGAAGAACCGCGGGGTGCCGCCGACGGAGCCGAACGCCCGCACCGGCGAGTTGACTCCGCCGGGGATGGCGGCGCGGGCGCGGTCGAATGCTTCGAGGTTGGTGGTCATTTCAGTCTTCCGGCGAGCTCGACGGCCCAGTAGGTGAGCACGACGTCGGCGCCCGCGCGCTTGATCGCGAGAATGGATTCGTCGATGGCCCGTTCGCGGTCTATCCAGCCGTTCTCGGCGGCGGCCTCGATCATCGCGTACTCGCCGGAGACCTGGTAGGCCCACACCGGCACGCTCGAGGTGGCGGCGACATCGGCAAGAACGTCGAGGTAGCTGCCCGCGGGCTTGACCATCACAATGTCTGCACCCTCGACGATGTCGAGCTCGACCTCGAGCAGACCTTCGCGGCGGTTCGCGGGGTCGAGCTGGTAGGTGCGGCGGTCGCCGACGAGCGTGGAGTTGACGGCCTCGCGGAAGGGCCCGTAGAACGCCGAGGCGTACTTGGCGGCGTAGGCGAGGATCGCGGTGTCGACGAAGCCCGCCCCCTCGAGGGCGTCGCGCACGGCGGCGGTCTGGCCGTCCATCATGCCGCTGAGCCCGAGCACCTGCGAGCCGGACGCCGCCTGCACGAGCGCCATGTCGCGGTAACGCTCGAGCGTGGCGTCGTTGTCGACCCGGCCGAGCGGGTCGAGCACGCCGCAGTGGCCGTGGTCGGTGAACTCGTCGAGGCACAGGTCGGTCTGCACGACGAGCGCGTCGCCGGCCTCGGCGACGGCGGCGCGGGTTCCGACGTTGAGGATTCCCTCGGGATCGGTCGCCCCCGATCCGATCGCGTCCTTGTGCTCCGGCACGCCGAAGAGCATGACGCCGCCGATGCCCGCCTCCGCGGCCTCGGCGACGGCGCGCTTGAGGCTGTCGACGCTATGGTGAACGACGCCGGGCATCGAGCCGATCGGCACCGGCTCGGTGATTCCCTCACGCACGAACATCGGCAGAACCAGGTCGGCTGGGTTCAGTCGCGTCTGCGCGACGAGTCGGCGCATGGCCGGGCTGGAACGCAGACGACGCGGGCGGATGTCGCGGCTTGTCATCGGTTGACTCCCTCAGTTTCTGCTTCTGCTCCCCGGCCCAGCACGAACTCCACGAGCGCGTCGACAAGCGCGTCTGCCGTGCGCGACTCGGCGATCACGTCGACGACGAGTCCGGCGGCGCGGGCGTCGAAGGCGGTGCGCGGGCCGATGCAGGCGACGATGGTTCCGGCGGGCAACGGCGAGAGCTGGGCCGCGACCTGCCGGGCGACGCTGCCCGAGGTGACGAGCACGGCACCGATGCGACCGGATGCCACGTCGGCGGCGACGTGCTCGGCGATCGGCACGCCGACCGTGCGGTAGGCCGACACGTATTGCACGTTGAGGCCGAGTTCGGCGAGACCGCTCACGAGCGTCGGTTCGGCGATGTCGGACTGCGGAATGAGCACACGGCCGGTGTTGGCCTCCGGCCATTCCTTCACGAGCCCGCGCGCGGAGTTGTCGTTCTCGGGGATGAACTCCACCGGGTAGCCGGCGACCGCGAGCGCGGCGGCGGTGGTCTCACCGACGGCGGCGATCTTTGTGGTCGGCGGCACCACGACGCTCTGGCTCATGAGCACGTCGACGGTTGTCGCGCTCGTGACCACGAGCCACTCGTACTGGCCGTCCTGCAGGTCGTAAAGGGCGTTGGCGAGGCTCTGCGCGTCATCCGTGCTCGCGAAGTTGATGAGCGGAGCGATCACCGGCACGGCACCATGCCCGCGCAGCGTCGCGGCGACAGTGTCGCCCCAGCGCCCGCCCCGCGGCACGAGTACGCGCCACCCGGCGAGGGGTTTGGCAGAAATCGTCACTCCGCGCCCCCGGCAGGGGAGCCGGCGCGCGACCCCAGAGTCGATCCGAGCGGGGCGAACTCCGCAGCGCCGTTGTCGAGCAGTTCCTTGGCGACGCGCTCGGCGACCTCGCGTGCGGGGTCGACCGCGTCGGAGACGTAGAGCGCGTGCGAGCTCGTGAGCTTCTCGGTGCCGTCCGGGCGGTATACGCGGGCGTCGAGGAACAGCAGGCCGTCGTCGATCATGGCGTGCGCGCCGATCGGTGCGGCGCATCCCGCCTCGAGGAGGCCGAGCACGTGGCGCTCCGCCTCGACGAGGATGCGCGTCGTGGCGTGGTTGAGTGCACTGACGAGCTTCTCCTCACCCGCGCGCACCTCAAGGGCGAGCGCCCCCTGCCCGGGTGCGGAGGGCCAGCCGTCCACCTCGAGAAATTCGGTGACGGCGTCGAGCCTGCCGAGACGGCCGAGGCCCGCGGCGGCGAGGACAACGGCGTCGAGGGTGCCCTCCGCCACGTGCCGCAGCCGGGTGTCGACGTTGCCGCGAATGTCGACGACGTCGATGTCGGGTCGTCGAGCACGCAGCTGCGCGGCGCGGCGCGGCGACCCGGTTCCCACTCGAGCACCCTCGGGGAGGGTCTCGAGCGTGAGCCCGTCGCGCGCGCACAGGGCGTCGCGGGCGTCAGCGCGCTTGGGAATCGCGCCGATGACCAGACCAGCGACCGGGGCGGTGGGCAGGTCTTTCAGCGAGTGCACGACGACGTCGCACTCCCCGGCGAGGAGCGCGTCGCGCAGCGCCGCCGCGAACACACCCGTGCCGCCGAGGGTCGACAGTGACTGGGTGGAGGCGTCGCCCTCGGTGCGTACCGTGATGATTTCCACGGTCGCACCTGTCTTCGCCGCGAGGGCGTTCGCCATCGTCTGCGTCTGCGCGAGGGCGAGGGCGCTGCCGCGGGTGCCGATTCGAAGCGTCGACTGGGGGGTGGCGGAGCGGGTCACGGTGCGACTCCCGCCAGCGCGGGCTTGAAGCCCAGGCGCACGTTCTCGCAGCAGCCCGGTCGGCACACGTCATACCAGGGGCCGAGTTCCGTCAGTGCGGGGCGTTCGGCGACGGGAACCCCGTCGCGGCGCTCGAGTACGAGGTCGACGAGCCCGCTCACGTAGGCGGCGTGCACGCCGGGGGTCGGCACGCGCACCGCGAAGACGCCGTGCTCGGCGGAGGTCTCCATGGCCTCGGTGTCGAGGTCCCACTTCACTTCCATGTGATCGCTGACGAATCCCAGCGGCACGATGACGACTGCACGCACGCCCTTCGCCGCGAGCTCGGCGATGGAGTCGTTGATGTCGGGCTCGAGCCACGGCATGCTCGGCGGGCCGGAGCGGGACTGGTAGACGAGGCTCCACGCGATCTCGGGCGCTGAGCTTGTCGAAGCGTCTGTCCCTTCGACAGGCTCAGGGACCGAGGAGGAAG
>JAODAY010000323.1 GCA_025463665.1 Microbacteriaceae bacterium | reverse complement strand
CCCTGTTGAACGGCGGCCGGGCGGCCGCGGCGCGGCGCCGCAGCTAGGCGGAGACGAGCGTCGCCGCGACCAGTTCCGCGATCTGGACGGCGTTGAGCGCCGCCCCCTTGCGCAGGTTGTCGTTGCTGATGAACAGCGCGAGGCCGCGGCCGTTCGGCACGCCCTCGTCCTGGCGGATGCGGCCGACGTAAGAGGGGTCCTTGCCCGCCGCCTCGAGCGGGGTCGGAACGTCGGTGAGCACAACGCCGGGGGCGGCGGCGAGCAGCTCCTTCGCGCGCTCGACCGAGAGCGGGGCTGCGAATTCCGCGTTGATCGCGAGCGAGTGGCCGCTGAAGACGGGAACGCGCACGCACAGCCCACTCACCAGGAGGCCCGGCAGTTCGAGAATCTTGCGGCTCTCGTTGCGCAGCTTCTTCTCCTCGTCGGTCTCGAACAGGCCGTCGTCGACGAAGTTGCCCGCCTGAGGGATCACGTCGAAGGCGATCGTCTTGGGGAAGGCGGCCGATTCGGGAAAGTCGACGGATGAACCGTCGTGAACGAGTGAACGGGGGTCCTGCTCGATCGCGGCCTTCGTCTGGGTGTACAGCTCCTCGCCCCCGACGAGCCCGGCGCCAGATACCGCCTGGTAGGTGGAGACGATGAGGCGCTCGAGGCCGGCCTCGGCGTGCAGCACCTTCAGCACGGGCATCGCGGCCATCGTGGTGCAGTTCGGGTTGGCGATGATTCCCTTGCGCGCCTCGGCGATGGCGTGCGGGTTGACCTCGCTCACCACGAGCGGAACGTCGGGGTCCATGCGGAACCCGGAGGAGTTGTCGATCACGGTCACGCCCGCGGCAGCGAAGCGCGGGGCCTGTGCCTTCGACGTCGTCGCGCCCGCCGAGAAGATGGCGATGTCGAGACCGGTCGGGTCCGCGACGGAGGCGTCTTCCACCACGACCTCCTCACCCCGGAACGGCAGCGTCGAGCCGGCACTGCGCGCGGACGCGAAGAAGCGGATCTCGGCGACCGGGAAGTCGCGTTCCTCGAGCAGGCGGCGCACGACCGCGCCGACCTGACCTGTGGCGCCGACGACGCCGATACGTACTCCATTGGTCTCGCTCATGACTGTCCCACTCGTGTTTCCCCGACCGCTGAGGCGGCCGGATTTGTTCTGCAATCCTAGTTCGTCAGGCGGATGGCCGATCTAGCGGCCGGTACCGCCATGCACCTGGGCGATCACGTCGGCGTCGAGACCGAAGGCCTTGTGCACGACGCGCATGGCGTCATTGACCGAGTCCGCGCGGGTGACCACCGAGATGCGGATTTCGCTCGTGGAGATCATCTCGATGTTGATGCCGTTCTCGAACAGCGCGGTGAACAGCTTCGCCGTCACTCCGGCGTTCGTGCGCATGCCGGCGCCGACCACGGCGAGCTTGCCGATCTGGTCATCGTGCTGCAGCGAGTCGAAACCGACCTCGGTCTGCTCCGCCGTCAGCGCGGTGATGACGGTCGAGGCATCCGATTTGGGCAGTGTGAAGGAGATGTCGGTGCGACCGGTCGTGGCGGTCGAGACGTTCTGCACGATCATGTCGATGTTCGCGTTCGTCTTGGCCACGATCGTGAAAATCTGCGCGGCCTTACCCGGAATATCGGGGACTCCGACGACCGTGATCTTGGCCTCGCTGAGGTCAACGGCGACGCCGGTGATGATTGGCTCTTCCACGTGCTCTCCATCCTTCGGATTGGTGACGAGCGTGCCCTCGTTGTTGTTGAACGACGAGCGCACACGCAGGGTTACCCCGTGACGCCGGGCGTACTCGACCGCCCGGATGTACAAGACTTTGGCCCCGGATGCCGCGAGCTCGAGCATCTCTTCGCTCGTGATCGTGTCGATCTTGCGAGCGGTCGGCACGACGCGGGGGTCGGCGGTGAAGATGCCGTCGACATCGGTGTAGATCTCGCAGACCTCGGCGTCGAGGGCCGCGGCGAGGGCGACAGCAGTGGTGTCCGAGCCGCCGCGCCCGAGCGTCGTGATGTCGCCGGTGCCCCGGTTGAAGCCCTGGAAGCCCGCGACAATGGCGACGTAGCCCGAGTCGAGTGCGTCGCGCACGCGTTTCGGGGTGACGTCGACGATACGGGCGGAACCGTGCTGCGCGTCGGTGATCATGCCGGCCTGGCTGCCCGTGTAGGAACGGGCCTCCACACCGAGGCTCTTGATGGCCATCGCGAGCAGGGCCATGGAGATGCGTTCGCCCGCCGTGAGGAGCATGTCGAGTTCACGACCGGATGGCACGGGCACGACCTGCTCGGCGAGGTCGAGCAGCTCGTCTGTGCTGTCGCCCATCGCGCTGACGACCACGACGACCTCGTGGCCGGCCTTCCGGGTCTCAACGATGCGCTTGGCGACTCGTTTGAGTCCTTCGGCATCGGCTACGGAAGATCCGCCGTACTTTTGTACGATCAGGCTCACGGGCAATTCTCCTGCGGTTCTTGAGGTGCGGCGCCCGGTTCGGGCCCAATCAGCGATTCTACTGTTCGTTCCCGGAGTGTTACGCGCACGATGGCTCGCCTAGTTCTCGACGAGTCGTCGTCCTTCGAAGGCGCGGCCGAGAGTCACTTCGTCGGCGTATTCGAGGTCGCCGCCGACCGGCAGCCCGGAGGCCAACCGGGTGACCCGCAGGTTCGGCTGCTGCAGCAGACGCGTGAGGTACGTCGCCGTGGCCTCGCCCTCGAGGTTGGGGTCGGTCGCGATAATGACCTCGGTGACGACACCGTCGCTCAAACGCTGCAGCAGCTGCCGGATGCGGAGGTCGTCGGGGCCGATGCCGTCGATCGGACTGATCGCACCGCCAAGCACGTGATAGAGGCCCTTGAACTCCCGCGTGCGCTCGACGGCGACCACGTCTTTGGCCTCTTCGACCACGCAGATGGTCGCCGGTGAGCGGCGCGGGTCGCGGCAGATCCCGCAGGTCTCCGACTCGGTGACGTTGCCGCAGATTGCGCAGAAGCGCACCTTGTCGCGCACTTCGGTGAGGATCTCCGCAAGCCGGCCGACGTCGAAGCTCTCCGTCTGCAGAATGTGGAACGCGATGCGCTGCGCCGACTTCGGGCCGATGCCCGGGAGCCGACCCAGTTCGTCGATGAGCTCCTGAACGATGCCTTCGTACACGGTCAGACGTCCTTCGGTACGACGCGGGGAGCGATCGGTTGCTCTTCGACGAAGCTCGCGCCGAGAATCTCACGCACGACGGCCTCGCCGTAGCGTGAGTCTTGCGCGGTGGGAACGGGGGCGACCGTGACCGCGGGCTTGCGAGCCGCGGCACGGGCCGCGTGCATCTCCTGCTCGGTGGGAGCGGACGGCGGTATGGCCGCGACGGACCAGCCCCCCGGCTCGACATCGGGCTCGATCGGATCGGGCGCCTCGTCATCGACGGGGGCGGCGACAGGTGCGGAGACCGGCGGCGCTACGACGGCCGGTCGGGTCTGCTGAGTCGCGGCAGCCGGTGCGACGGTGGCGATGAACTTCACGCGCATGCCGAGCACGTCGATGATCGCGCTGCGCAGAATAGAGCTCACGCCCTCACCGGCGGGGTTCAGTTCGCGGAAGGTCGTGTAGTCGGTCTGGTTGGTGAAGGCGAGTCTCAGGATGTCGCCATCGAGGGCCCGCACCTGCGCCGTGAACACGACCGTCCAGGCGTTCATGCTCGCCTTCTGCACGATCTCGAGCACCTCGGGCCACGCGTCTTTCAGGTGCTGCAGCGTCACCGGGGCGGTGGGGGGCTCGGCTTGCGGCGGGGCAACGGGCACGTTCGTGGAGACTGCTGGCGGTGCCTTGAGTTCGGCGACCGCCTGCTCGAGCGAAGGCTCCGCTGCCGGGTCGGCGGTGGCCGGGTCGGCGACTGCTGACGCGACGGGTGCTGACGCGGCGGGTGCTGACGCGGCGGGTGCCGACGCGGCGGGTGCCGAAGCAGGCGCTGGGTTGGCCGGAACAGATTTGGCCGCGGCGGCCGTTGCCGAGGGGGACGTCGC